>NZ_JAZGQE010000067.1:0-23098 GCF_048593885.1 Yersinia sp. 1252 StPb PI
AATACTTATCTTTATTAAAATAAGGGAAATTGGAATGAAATTTAAATTACTATCTCTGGCAATGGCATCACTTATCAGCACTAGCGCAATGGCGGTAACTATTGACTATCGTCATGAAATGCAAGATCAAAGTGGTAACACCCACAAAGATCGTTTATTAATGTCACATCGCTTTGCAAATGGCTTCGGTTTGTCACTGGAAGGCAAGTGGAAAGGGGCTCAGGACAAAGATAAAGCATTTAATGAAACAGTCAGCAATGGTACTGAAGTCGTTGCCAGCTATGTATACAAAATTGATAATACATTTTCTATTGAACCAGGTTTCTCATTAGATTCAAGCTCCACAGCCAATAGTTATCGTCCTTACCTGCGTGGTAAGGCTAATATCGTTGACGATCTCTCTGTTTCCTTCCGTTATCGTCCTTATTACAAACGCACCAGCGCCAATATTAATACGCCAAAAGATACATCTGAAAATGGCTATAATCTGACGAGCGTGGTTAGCTATAAATTCTTTAAAGATTACCAATTAGACTATGAGCTGGACTACAAACAAGCCAATAAAGCTGGGGTTATACTGGCAAATAACGAGAACTACGATTGGAGCCACGATTTTAAATTGACTTACAAGTGGGATAAAAACTGGTCTCCTTATATGGCAGTTGGTAACGTTGCTGGCAGCAAAAATACCAACGAACGTCAAACCCGTTATCGCGTTGGGGTGAAATACAGCTTCTGATCCATTATTGAAATAATCAGATTCTGACCTCAGGGGGTCACACCTCACATAACGATTTTTGACAGGTAGCAAGTAATGAAAAAAAGAGCGTTATTCTTGAGTATGGCAGCGCTGGCAACGCTGTATATACCCGCCGGACAGGCAGCGGATACCGATCGTCTCACTGTCGTGAAACAGTATGTCGATAACGTGTTAAGCAAAGCTTCAGATACTTACCACGGTGATAAGCCCAGCCCGTTATTGGCGGATGGTGTTGACCCCCGTACTGGCCAACAAATGGAATGGATATTCCCCGATGGCCGTCGGGCTGTGTTATCAAATTTCTCCGCACAACAAAATCTGATGCGTGTCATGAGCGGCCTGAGCCAGCTTACCCAGGACGCCCGTTACCAAAAACGCGCTGAAGATATCGTTCGTTATCATTTCCAAAATTATCAGGACCCGAGCGGCTTACTCTATTGGGGCGGCCATCGCTTTGTCGATTTGAAAACGCTGCAACCAGAAGGGCCGAGTGAAAAAGAGATGGTGCATGAACTGAAAAATGCCTATCCCTACTATGACCTGATGTTCAGTGTTGATAGTGATGCCACTGCCCGGTTCATTCGTGGTTTCTGGAACGCCCATGTTTATGACTGGCGTATTCTCGAAACCAGCCGCCACGGCGAATATGGCAAACCAATGGGGAAATTGTGGGAAAGTAAATTCGAGCAACAGCCCCCCTTCTTTGCAACCAAAGGGCTTAGCTTCCTCAATGCAGGTAATGATCTGATTTATTCCGCTTCTCTGCTTTATAAACATCAGCAGGAGCCAGAGGCATTAGTGTGGGCTAAGCGTTTGGCCTCGCAGTATGTATTGCCACGTGATGCGAAAACCGGTCTTGGTGTTTATCAGTTTACCCAAGCTCTTAAACGGGAAGAGCCAACAGATGACGCAGATACCCACTCCAAGTTCGGTGACCGCGCCCAGCGTCAGTTTGGTCCAGAGTTTGGCCCGGCAGCATTGGAAGGCAACATGATGCTCAAAGGGCGCACCAGCACGCTTTATTCTGAAAATGCGCTGATGCAACTGCAACTGGGTAAAGATCTGGGCAATCAAGGGCAGGATTTATTGAAATGGACCGTGGATGGCCTAAAAGCATTCGCGCAATATGCTTATAACGATAAGGACAACACCTTCCGCCCAATGATTGCTGATGGGCAGGACTTATCCAATTATACACTGCCGCGTGATGGCTATTACGGCAAAAAAGGCACCGTACTCAAGCCTTACAAAGCGGGCAACGAATTCCTGATTTCATATGCCCGTGCTTATGCCATTGATAATGATCCACTGTTGTGGAAAGTGGCTCGCGGTATTGCAAACGATCAGGGGCTGGGTGATCTCGGTACCGCACCGGGTAAAGAGGTGAAGATCAAGTTGGATACCACCAACAGCGATCCTTACGCATTGTTTGCTTTGTTGGATCTCTACCATGCCAGTCAGGTGGCGGAGTATCGTTTATTAGCAGAGAAAATCGGCGATAACATCGTTAAAACCCGCTATATCGATGGTTTCTTTATGGCTTCACCGGATCGTCAATATGCTGATATAGATGCCATTGAGCCTTACGCTTTATTGGCGCTAGAGGCTTCACTACGCAATAAACCACAGGCAGTAGCCCCTTTCCTGAATGGTGCTGGTTTTACTGAAGGTGCTTACCGAATGGACGACGGTTCAGCCCGGATCTCAACCCGTGATAATGAACTGTTCTTGCTCAATGTGGGTGAGAAGCTGCAACCGAACGGCCGTAAATAGTCCCGACAGCGGCCCGTGCTGGGGCCGCTGTTGGTAAAGTGCCGGGCAGTGGCTTCCCAGGGTTGCTTGTCCCGGCGCTTTCCTCTCGGGTTCCTGTGTCGTGATAAAAAGGATAGGTTGATGAAAAAACAGGTTTTAGCCACTCTGGTGTTAGGTTCGTTGTTCTGCGCATCGGGTTATGCCGCGCAGATTGTTGCTGTCACTGCATCGGGTTATGACAGTGAGAAAGGCCATGTTCCGGCGAATATTGCCGACGGCGATGTAAAAACGCGATGGGCAGCATCAGGAGATAGCTGGATTCAACTGGAATTGGATAAAGCGCAATCCATTGAAAATATTCTCGTGGTTCCATTTAAACCCACCGAACGTAAACTGAAGTTCTCCATCGCCTATTCCAGTGATGGGAAGAGTTGGCAGCCGCTTGCGCAAGGGCTGGAAACCTCTACGGCGGACAAAAACGGTGAGAAGCTGACTTTTGCACCGGTGACAGCCAAATATATCAAGCTGGACACTTTTGGCACAGATATCAATAAGTGGAGTGCCATTAACGAAGTCGCCATCAACAGTGCTGCCACCGTGCCCACCCGGGCAATTAAATAAGCTTACTGGAAATGGCTAACTCGCCCCCTTGACTAATCATCCTTAAAGGGGGCTATTGCTGCAATACATCGGCTGTTCACGTCGTTCAAAAACCTTCTTTTCCCCGACACACCATCCCGATTATTTATCTCATTTCTACCCCTTCTGCGGACTAATCATTTTGGTTAATTGTCTGGTTGATCTGTCTGTTTTTCCGTTGTTGCTCCCGCTTGAAGCGTTTCAGTTCTTAATTTCGTGTTAAGGGTGCAATCCAGTGCAACTAATAATTTCCATATTGTTATGAGGGTGTTATTTTCCGCGCAAGCACGGATAAAAAAGAAGTGTCACTCAATCATCACAAAGAGTTAAGCGACAGGCTGCCGTGTATTTACCCAAAAGGACATAGTCATGAAAGTTTCAATATTTAAAAGTCTTTATTTTCAGGTGTTAACGGCGATTACCTTGGGCGTATTGTTAGGGCACTTTTACCCTGACCTTGGCGCTCAGATGAAACCTCTGGGTGATGGATTTGTTAAACTAATTAAAATGATTATCGCACCCGTGATTTTCTGTACCGTGGTTACCGGTATCGCGGGCATGGAAAGTATGAAGGCCGTTGGCCGTACCGGTGCGATTGCACTGCTCTATTTTGAGATTGTCAGCACCATTGCGCTATTGATTGGGCTGGTGATTGTGAACGTGGTGCAACCCGGTGCCGGTATGAATATCGACCCGGCAACTTTGGATGCCAAAGCAGTTGCACTTTATGCCGAACAAGCCTCGCAACAAGGGATTGTGCCATTCTTGCTGGATATCATCCCAGGCAGTGTGGTAGGCGCGTTTGCCAGCGGTAATATTCTGCAAGTATTGATGTTTGCTGTTCTGTTCGGTTTTGCCCTGCACCGTTTGGGTGAAAAAGGTCAGCTCATCTTTAATGTTATCGAGAGTTTCTCCCGCGTTATCTTCGGTATCATCAATATGATTATGCGCCTGGCGCCGATTGGTGCTTTCGGTGCGATGGCCTTTACTATTGGTAAGTATGGTGTCGGCAGCTTGGTGCAACTGGGGCAGTTGATTATTTGCTTCTACGCGACCTGTATTCTGTTTGTGGTGGTGGTGCTGGGGTCGATTGCGAGATTCAATGGCTTTAACATCTTCAAATTTATCCGCTATATAAGAGAAGAACTGCTGATCGTATTGGGGACGTCATCTTCTGAGTCCGTGCTCCCGCGCATGCTCGATAAGATGGAGAAAGCAGGGTGTAAGAAATCGGTGGTGGGGTTGGTTATCCCGACCGGTTACTCCTTTAATTTGGACGGCACCTCTATCTACCTGACCATGGCGGCAGTGTTTATTGCGCAGGCGACCAACACCCATATGGATGTTATTCATCAGGTCACATTACTGGTAGTACTGCTGCTCTCCTCAAAAGGTGCGGCCGGTGTGACAGGCAGTGGCTTTATTGTGTTGGCGGCGACCATCTCTGCGGTTGGGCATTTACCACTGGCCGGGTTGGCGCTGATTCTGGGTATCGATCGCTTTATGTCCGAAGCTCGCGCCCTGACTAACCTGATAGGTAACGGTGTGGCAACTATTGTGGTTGCCAAATGGTGTAAACAACTGGATAACGACCAGTTGCAGGCGGTGTTATCAAACAAAACACCACCTAACAGTGAGATAAAAAACGGTCTTTCTTCTTCGTAGCATCAAGTGCGAATTCGTAGCACCAAGTGCGCAAGATATAACCAAAATTCAGTCGATGAGTACGACCAAATCACTACCGGTGGCTTGCTGTCACCGGTAGCACCTCTGCACTATAATCGCGAAAATAATGCCCCGCGATCCATTTTCTGGTGTTAAATACCCTTTAGCTACTATTTTTTACTCTGTTGAGTGACATCGGCAAAAGCATGCGGTCTAACAGAATGGTACACTGCCACCTCCGGTTTTCACGGTGGCGTTGACCGTTGATTTTTCGCCTAATAATGACGGCAGAGCGATCAGTTTGTGATGGCTGGACTGGGGTTATTAAAGCTGGATTGGTTTATGCATGTCTTTATGGCTGCCATATCGATGGCGCTGACAAGTTAAACATGGGCTGTTCGGGTGAAAACACGACTGGCTGGTGTAAATTTGTATCGTTTTAAAATTGGATAGTTTATTAAGTAGGGGTTCACATGCAGGGCACCAGAATTCGTCTCATAGTTGGTGGATTATTGTTGGCTGCCGCCAGCAGTAATGTGCAGGCTGAAGCACTACAACCCGATCCTGCCTGGCAGCAGGGGAAGTTAGAAAACGGGTTCTCATGGCAGTTGCTGGCTACGCCGCAACGCCCAAGCGATCGGATCGAGTTACGTCTGGTTGTTAATACTGGCTCATTATCTGAAAGCGCACAGCAAGTTGGCTTTGCCCATCTGCTACCACGCCTGGCATTAATGAGTAGCGCGAGTTTTACTCCCGCCCAACTTCAGTCGCTGTGGCAACAAGGGGTCGATAACGAGCGCCCGTTGCCACCGGCCATTACATCTTATGATTTCACGTTATACAGCTTAAGTTTGCCCAATAACCGCCCCGACCTGATGAAGGAAGCGCTGGCCTGGTTATCTGATACCAGTGGCAAGCTGGCTGTAAATGAACAAACCGTTAATGCAGCACTGAATGGTGCCACCGATCCTATTGCCACTTTCCCGCAAAATATTCAGGAACCTTGGTGGCGTTATCGGCTTAAAGGTTCTTCTTTGATTGGGCATGATCCGGGCCAACCTGTGGCGAAGCCGGTCGATGTCGAAAAGCTAAAACAGTTTTATGAACAGTGGTACACCCCGGATGCGATGACGTTGTACGTGGTCGGAAACGTGGATAGCCGCAGCATTGCCGCCCAAATTGGCAAAACGTTCTCTGAGCTGAAAGGGAAACGCGCGACACCTGCACCGATTGCGATGTTAGCGCCATTGCCGCCAGAGCCGGTAAGCCTTATTAATGAACAAGCGGCACAAGATACGCTATCGCTGATGTGGGATACCCCATGGCATCCTATTCAGGATTCCATCGCATTGAGCCGCTACTGGCGCAGTGATTTGGCGCGCGAGGCGCTGTTCTGGCATATCCAGCAAGTGTTGGATAAAAGTGATCAGAAGAACCTGAAACTGGGCTTTGATTGCCGGGTGCAATATCAGCGTGCACAATGTGCTATCCACTTGAATACGCCGGCTGAAAACCTGACGCCAGGGATGAGTTTTGTCGCCCGTGAACTGGCTAGCTTGCGCGCTAATGGCCTGAGTCAGGCTGAGTTTGATGCGTTGATGGTGCAGAAAAATGATCAGCTAAGTAAGTTGTTTGCAACCTATGCCCGCACTGATACCGACATTTTGATGAGCCAACGTTTGCGCTCACAGCAAAGTGGCGTAGTTGATATCGCCCCGGAACAGTACCAGAAGTTGCGCCAGGCATTCTTGTCGGGTTTGACGCTGACTGAGCTTAATCAGGAATTGAAACAGCAGTTATCGCAAGATACCACGTTGATTCTGACGCAACCGAAAGGCGAGCCAGAAGTGAATGTGAAGGCATTACAGGCGGCGTATAACGCAATTATGACACCCCATACGGTGGTGCCAGAGGATGCCACGCCAACAGTAGCGGCAGCGGAAGCAGCACCACCAACACCGACCACTGCGCAGTAATCAAAAAAGCCCGGGCGGTATGTGCCGGGCTTGTCGTTAATGAAATGAATTCATGACGATATGAAGCAGCAGAGGCGGACCGTAGCGACGTCAGTCACCGGCCGCCTGAACCTGTTGGCGAGTATCAAACTGCTGGCATTGCCGCCAGTGGAATGATAGCACCACGATATTGAATCACCGTGCTGGCTGTTAAATGGCCACGTACTGCTGCGTCGTGGGCGCTACCGCCCGTTAAGCGAACCGCCAGATAGCCCGCACTGAAGGAATCCCCGGCAGCGGTGGTATCCACCACTTTCTCTTTCGGCAGTTTGACCGCGGGAACATCATATTGATGGGCTTCAAAACCGTCTTTTACCCAGACGATACACGAGTCCGCACCACGCTTGATGATAATCTCGCTCACGCCCAAAGCCTGAGTGCTTGCAATCACCTGTTCCAGTGGCTTCTCGCCCCACAGCATATCTTCATCATCCAGTGTCAGGAACGCGATATCCGTACAGGCTAACATGTCACGGTAGGCTTCCTGAGTCTCTTGCTTGCTCTGCCACAGGCGTGGGCGGTAGTTGTTATCAAAGATAACTTTGCCGCCGTTGGCACGACAGGCGCGCAGCAATTGCAGCAGACGCTGGCGCGATGCGTTGTCCAGAATGGCTAAACTGATCCCACTGAGGTACAGATAATCAAATTTTTCCAGCCGCTGGCAGATTTCATCGGCTGCCGGACTGGTCAACCAGAAACGGGCTGCGGCATCATTGCGCCAGTAATAGAAGGTTCGCTCACCGGTGTTGTCGGTTTCGATGAAGTACAGACCCGGCAACTTATTATCCATACGCTGAATAAGATCAGTGTGGATTTGTTCTTGCTGCCAGGCAGCCAGCATCTCTTCACTGAAATTATCAGTCCCCAATGCGGTCACGTAATGTACATTCAAAGCCTGCTTTGATACCTGACGGGCAACATACACCGCTGTGTTCAGCGTATCACCGCCAAAACCCCGGCTAAGATCGGTACCTTTTTGTGACAGTTCAATCATGCATTCGCCGATAACGGCAATATTTTTGCTGGTCATGGAAAGCGGCCTATTTCTGAATGATGAGTCAGTGATGGGAATGATATTGGGTTATCCCCGGCTAACTTGACGTTGTAGCGTTGTTTGCAGCCGTGCTACAACGCCAATGACTTTGACTATAGTCTCACTGCTGGCTTAGTCGGAGTCAATAGTATTAAAACGACGTTTTAAATTTTTTATGATGTAGGTCGGGAAACTGACAAGTTTCCCGCCACTCAGAACAGAATTATGGTGATTTCCGCAGTTCGGTGACGCTTTGACCACCAATACCCCAGTTATCAGTGTCCACTTCATCAATCACGACGACCGTAGTCGCGGGGTTTTTACCTAAGGTATCGACTAATAGTTGGGTGACTCCGGCGATTAGCTGTTTTTTCTGCTCCGCCGTCGCTCCTTCGCGAGTAATTTTAATATTTACATAAGGCATACAGACCTCCATTAACATTAATGGCATTATTGAGTTAACTACTGTAGATGGCTTTAATGTACCGTGCCAGCCTGCTTGGGAGCGATAATCTGTCATGCCGCTATATAAAGTTCTGGTCGTTCGAGTCGATAACATCTCCAGAAAGAAAACCGTTTACCACAGGATGCAATCAGGCTGGCCGCGATATACGCTGCCATTACTGTACGGTGTCTTGCAACATGGCGACTAAACTGATGATGACCAATAAAGTATCAGGTTTACTTGCGCCATCCTTTGCCGCTATTGATCGAAATAAAGGACAGAGCTTCTGGCGGCAATGTCAGCGTCGGTACACTTTTCAACCTATCTATCGCACATCTGGTGCGTTGCTGGCGATTGAACTGCTCACGGCTGTTTTTCATCCTTCATCCCCGGATACACGTTTAAATCCAGAGGATTACTTCAGTGCTATTAGTATCCGCGCTCGTTTGGATGTGGTACTGGAGCAGTTGAATATGATTAAGCAGTGGCACGCCATATTTGTTCATCACTCGGTACTGGTTTCGATCAACATTGATGGACAGGCATTGATGGCGATGCAAGATGATCTGCAAGCCAAATTGCTGATCGATGCTATGCCCTATATTCGCTTTGAATTACTCGAGCACGTTGATACCTCCCTTGATACTCCTTTTGCGCGTATTGCTGAAGCTGACCGACTCTGGTTGGATGATTTTGGCAGCGGGCTGGCCAATTTCACTTCATTTATCAGTTGGCGCTATGAGTACATCAAAGTCGCCAGAGATTTATTTATTGTGTTGCAAGAAAGTGAGGTTGGAAACCAACTGTTCTTCACCTTGGTCACCTTAATGGGGCGCTACTGCAAAGGGGTTATAGTTGAAGGGGTTGAGACCTCGCAGGAGTGGGCCATGGTGCAACGCTCTGATGCCGCTGCCGCACAGGGTTATTATCTGTCCCGGCCAACTTCATTTGATAGATTACAGACGCTGCCTATGTTGTTTTGTGGCTAACCTTCTCTGAGAAAAAGCACTTCCCTGCCGTGTTGCCTCTGCGCATCACCGGATTCAACTGCCCAAATAATGGATTCTAAACCATCATCGACTATGGTTAGTGTAGTCTTCTGAATCCGCACTATTAATCAGTTAACTATTTTTATGGCTGATTTTTCGATTAAATTACCGCGAACTGACGTCCATTAAATACGCGCCTGGTGTCGGATTTAGCTTTATCTATTATGAGTACGGGCATGGAGCTGTTATGACAAAAACCGGAAAAGTGCTGACAGGTGTTGGTGGGCTTATCGTGCTGCTACTGGCGGCGACGGTGATTTTCGTGATGACCTTTGACTGGAACCGTTTGAAGCCAACCATCAATGAAAAAGTCTCTGCTGAGTTGCAGCGGCCGTTTGCTATCCGTGGCAACTTGGGGGTGGATTGGTCACGTAAAGGGGATGAGCCGGGTTGGCGCGGTTGGGTACCATGGCCACATATCCATGCTGAAGATTTGGTGTTGGGCAACCCGTCAGATTTAGTCAGTGATAAAACAGATAATAAAACTAACACGCTAGCCACAGATTTTCCGGCTGGGGAAATGGTCACGTTAAAACGGGTTGATGCCAGTATTGCGCCGTTGGCTTTATTGGCACAGAAAGTGTGGATCCCTCGTATCTGGCTAACACAACCGAATGCCAAGCTGCTTCGTCTGGCTAACGGTAAGAATAACTGGACCTTCAATCTGGCCAATAGCCCTACGCAGGGTGAGGCACCTTCTTCATCTTGGTCAGTGAATATTAACGATATTGTGTTTGATCGCGGTGAAATAACCCTCAGTGATGCCATTCTGAAAGCTGAGTTGCACGCCGTGATCGACCCACTGGGTAAGCCATTGCCGTTTGCTGAGGTGACCGGTACTCGTAATGAGACAAAGGATAAACAGGTTACGGATAAGGCGCAGAGCCATACGCCAGATTATGTTTTCGGCTGGAAAATTGACGGCAAGTATCAGAGCCAGCCACTCACCGGCAGCGGAAAAATAGGCGGCATGCTGTCGATGAGTGATGCGAGCGTACCATTCCCGTTGCAGGCTGATGTGCGTTCTGGCTCTACCCGTGTGGTGGTAGCCGGTACCTTAACCGACCCTGGCAATCTGGCGGGATTAGATCTGCAATTGAAATTTTCCGGTGCCAGTCTGGACAACCTCTATCCCCTTATCGGTGTATTGCTGCCCGCGACCCCGCCTTACAATACCGATGGCCACTTAATTGCCAGCCTAAAGCAAACTGGTGGCGCAGTTTATCGCTATGAAAACTTTAACGGTAAAATTGGTGACAGTGATATTCACGGCAGCCTGACCTATACCGCCAGCCAGCCACGGCCGAAATTAACGGGCAAAATGTCATCAGAAAAATTACGTTTTACTGATTTAGCCCCCTTGATTGGTGCTGACTCCAATCAGGAAAAGGCCAATCGTGGTGAGCGAAACCGGCAGCCTGCAAATAAGGTATTGCCAACAGATAAGTTTGATACCAAAAGTTGGGGAGTGATGGATGCAGATGTCACGTATGCGGCTAAGCGTATCGAACGGGATAAATCATTACCTTTGAATAATCTGTCTACCCACGTGGTACTAAATGACGGTGAGTTACGACTCGATCCACTGCGTTTTGGCATGGCGGGCGGTAACCTTAATGCCACTTTGCGGCTGAATGGCAACAAAGATCCGATGACCGGCAAGGTTGATTTGCATGCCCGCCGCCTGCAATTGAAAGAGCTATTGCCACAGGTACAGGCGATGCGCAACAGTTTGGGGCAGTTGAATGGCGATGCATCATTTACCGCTACCGGTAACTCAGTGGCTGCGTTGCTGGCAACCAGTAATGGTAACCTGCGCTTGCTACTGAATCAGGGGCTAATCAGCCGTAGCCTGATGGAGTTGTTGGGGCTGAATGTGGGTAACTATCTGGTGGCGAAGCTGTTTGGTGATGATGAAGTGAAAATTAACTGCGCAGTGGCCGATGTGCAGTTGCGCAATGGATTGGCAACACCGCGCCTGTTTGTTATTGATACCGAGAATGCCATTATCAACATTACCGGTAATATCAACTTTGCTACTGAGCGGTTGGACTTATCGATCAATCCAGAAAGCAAAGGGCTGCGTATTCTGACCCTACGCTCTCCGCTGTATGTGAAAGGAACATTTAAACAGCCTGATGCTGGAGTGAAAGCGGGGCCGTTGATCGCCCGTGGCGCCATTGCTGCTGTATTGGGTGTCGCACTCACACCTGCTGCGGCCTTACTGGCACTGATTTCGCCCAGTGAGGCTGATGAAAACCAGTGCACCCCTTTCCTGCAAAAAATGAAGCAAAAGAAATAGAGCAATAAAAGATCTATCGCCAGGCTAATGGGAGCCGGTAAATCAATCAATTTGAACAGGGTAGCGGCTGGGCGGTGAGAGCGAGTAGCTAACTGCCCAGCCGTTTTAACGCTACGGAGAGACCAGCGGCGGTGGTGATAGCAAATTACAAGCGTGATCTTGCAATTCTTCCACTGATGCGCGGTGCAGTTTCGTCAGACTCGCCTGACTTGCCAGTAGTAAAAATTCCCCATCAGGCAATGCGGTCATGGCTAAACCATAGCGGCCCATACTATCTTTCGCCCCAGCCACCTCATCAGCTAACAGGCGGAATGCACCTGATTGCTGCAATTCAGCAGCCGTTGTGCGCCGTACCAGATAGTCATGACCTAACAGACCACCTGGCAGGGACTGCCACTGCTGACGGAAGTTTGCCTCTTGCGCTGCCAGCGCCGCTTTTACCTGTGGTTTCAGGCAAGAAATATGGATATGTAAATGGTCCTGACTACGCCCGTATCTTGAATTAATGGTTAGCGAGATATCAGCATCATTAATTGGTGCGCCATATTTATCGGCCATAAAGTGACGGGCTTGCCAGGCATCAAAGAAGTAGTTTGGGCTGCTGCTGGTTAACAACTGTGGGCTTTCCATGCCGCTGATTTTGGCAGTCGGCATCAGTAAATACTGCAATGATCCAATGTTCGCTTTATACACCACAAAACCCGCCGGTATATCAGCCGCGACACAAGGTTGTGGGTTATGTTCTGCGACCATATGGGGAACACATTGCTGGCTGACGATTTTCCACAGTGCATCCGCATTGCTAAAACGCAATTTATACACCGCGGCCAGCAGCACAACTGCCAGTAGTATCAGTAAAAACCACGGTTTTTTTATATAACGCGACACGGATTGCCCTCTGTTTTTGATAACGGCGGCCAGTGTAGTGATAAGTCAGCGAGGTGAGCAAACCCCATAATGCTTATTTATCATTAATGGGGTATTGACCCTATCTGGTTGGGCTTATTGGGTGGCCTTGTTTCCCCCGCCTTGCGGTAAGGTTTCATCCTCAGCGTAGTGGGCTGTGGCTATCCAGGCGGCACAAAATAACGTTAGCCGGGCAAAAAAGTAGAAAAACGCCATTAAACCAATAACGGAGCCAAAAGCCGCCCCGGACGGCGAACTGGCAAGGCGTGGTAGCATCATCGTCATGACAAACTTAATTATCTCAAAGCCGATAGCGGCAATCAGGGTACCGCGCAGTAACGCTTTTTTCTTAGGTTTATGGCGCGGCAGAATCCAGAATATCCATAAAAATAACAAATAGTTAGCCGTAATAGAGATCGACAGCGCAATCAGCGTCATAACGGGCCGTAACCAATCAATCCCCCCCAATCCTAATGCATCAACAATGGCAGATTGTGCAGCACCGGCAATTGACGTCAGTGACAGGGTGATAATCAGTGCGATAACCAACCCAGTCAGCGAGATAAAATCGCGGGCATAACGGTAGTAGAACTTTTCCTGATCCTGTGGATTACGCTCCCACACATCTCGTGATTGAGCACGAATCGCCTCGCGTAAGTTCCCCATCCAACTGATACCGGAATACAGCGCAATCGCTAAGCCAGTCAAGCCGACGGTGGTGCGCTGCTGGATTGCGGTATTTACCGTGTTTTTAAGTGTAGCGGCCAGTGTTGGATCACTGATGGTATTGACAATTTTATTAATTAATTCAGCTAATAAGTCAGGATTAGACGCCAGGACAAAACCGACTGCGGCGAAAGAAACCATCAAAATAGGGATCAGTGACAAAAAAGAAAAATACGTAATAGCTGCACCAAACTGGCTGCCCATCCGGTCATTAAAGCGATCGGTGGCACGGATAATATGGGCAACCACTGGGTAAGCTTTGATGTGGTTACTCAGCCGGGTCATATAGGAAATGGCTTTTTTGCCGGTTTCAATCCCCGCCGCCAGTGGGGCTGAGTTGTCTTTCGGTGCGTTCGGCATAATTCTCCTCAGTGGCCTTAATCCATGCCTTATGCAGATGATTATTCTACAAAATATGATACAAAATGGCAGCAGCCTGTTGATAATAGCAGAGTCGACGTCTATCACAACCTAACCAACAGTTATGCTGGGGTGTCGGTCGGAATTCTGTATGACCACGGATATCTCGATAGCTTATGTGTGCTCAATCATCATCACCGCAGTGGTATCCACGGCCAGTGCTTCAAAAATATGTTCCACATCAGCAGAATAGCTAATGTAGTCTCCTGCGTTTAACTCAACTGCTTGGTCAACTGGGCCGATTCTGGCTTTTCCTGAACTGATAATCACATGTTCAATGGTACCGGGCATATGTGCTCGGGAGCGCCTGAGTTCACCGGGTTGAACATTAATCCGATAGATATCCCGCTGTACCCCTGTGGGGCAGGCAGCCAGCAACGTCGCGGTGTAGTTCGCCTGTTCAGAAACCGCAGTAATCCCTTCATTGGCCCTGATCACCTGAACATGCAAGCGCGGCTGGGCGATAAGCCGACTGACCGGGACATCCAGTGCCATGGCTAACGACCACAGTGTTTCCAAACTGGGATTACCCGCTCCGCCTTCCAATTGCGATAACGTCGATTTCGCGATACCTGCACGCTTTGCTAATTCCGTTACCGTCAGTCCTAACTTCTCACGTTCCCGGCGAATAGAGGCAGAAAGCAAGCCAATCGGGGTTGCTGCTTGGTCTGAGTTATCGGGCATAAAGTGAGTCATTGTTCACCATATCATTCATTTGTTCATCTTGACGAACGGTTGATTGTCGTTCACCATAATAGTCACTTGTTCATTTTAATGTATTGTCTGTTGAGTGCCAAGCACTCAAATACAAAAGCATCCTGGCAGCGATTACGGAGAGAGAATGATAAAAATGAAAGCTCGCGGGGCAATGGAAATGGTCGCAGCTATGCTTATTTCCGGTACTGTGGGCTGGCCGGTTATCGCATCAGGGCAACCTGCGGTAACAGTTGTGTTCTGGCGTTGTGTATTTGGTGCATTCGCCATGTTTATCGCTTGTGCCATGCTGGGTTTACTCAAACGCGGTGTGCTCACGCGACAGCATATCGTCATTGCAGTTATCGGTGGTATTACGCTGGTATTGAACTGGGTTCTACTGTTTGGCGCTTACTCTTATGCCTCCATTTCGGTGGCAACCGTTACCTACCATACTCAACCCTTTATACTGGTTGGGCTGGGGGTACTGTTTTTTGGTGAGAAATTAACAGTAAATGCGCTCTGTTGGTTGCTGGTCGCTTTTGGCGGGATGCTGTTTATCATTATCGGGCAACCGGGGGCCATCACCTCCGGTTCTGACTACCTCTTCGGCATCATTATGGCGCTGGGGGCGGCATTCATGTATGCGGTAACGGCCGCGATTATCAAGCGGCTAAAAGGCTTGCCACCACATCTGATTGTACTGATTCAGTTGTTGGTCGGCGCTATTTTGCTGGCACCCTTTGTGTGTTGGTCTGATTTACCGCTATCAGGCAGCACATGGGGATTACTGTTCATTATCGGCGTGGTTCACACTGGGCTAATGTCCGCACTGTTGTACGGCGCGATTCAGAAAATCCCGACCAGTTTGGTTGGTACGTTATCTTTTATTTATCCGGTTGTGGCGATTATTGTCGACTGGTTGGTATTCGATCACCGCTTGAGTATCGTGCAAATAGCTGGAGCAACTGCCATCCTATTGGCTGCTGCGGGCATGAATTTTGGCTGGAAACTACTAAGGGATCACCCGGGCGAAAGTAAGAAATATTCGTGAGGATAGAATTTAAAACAATAAAAAAGGCTATCAACCCTGCGGTCCATAGCCTTTCTGGTCTTTTACCAAACCTTAACGCATGGTTACAAACTCTTCTGCTGCGGTCGGGTGGATAGCGACGGTGTTGTCGAAATCTTTCTTGGTCGCGCCCATTTTCACGGCGACAGCAAACCCTTGCAAGATTTCATCCATACCGAAACCGATACCATGGATACCAACAATCTTCTCTTCCACCCCTACGCAGACTAATTTCATCCGGCATGGCTGGCGGTGCTGAGTCACCGCGCTGTACATTGCAGTGAATGAAGATTTATATACTTTCACCTGATCGTCGCCAAACTTCTCGCGTGCTTGCGGCTCAGTCAGGCCAATAGTACCGATTGGCGGATGGCTGAATACCACGGTTGGGATATTACTGTAATCCAGATGCTCATCCGGCTTGTTATTGAACAAGCGTTCAGACAAACGGCGACCCGCAGCCACGGCGACAGGGGTCAGTTCAACCGCACCAGTGTTGTCCCCGACGGCGTAGATACCTTTGACGTTAGTGTTTTGGAACTTATCAACTTCGATATAGCCTTTGTCATTGGTTTTGACACCGCTGGCAGACAGATTGAGGTTGTCAGTTGACGGTTCGCGGCCAATGGCCCAAATCAGGTGGTCAACGGTGACTTCAGTGCCATTTTCCAGTTGCAGCGTTAGGCTACCATCGGCGTTTTTAATCACCGCTTTTGGTACCGCGTCGGTATGCAGTGTTGGCCCTTCGGTGTTCATCACTTCAAGCAGAGTTTCAACAATCAGCGGATCAAAAGTACGCAATGGTGCATGTTTGCGCACAAACAGATGGGTTTCTGTGCCTAACCCATTGAGCACCCCGGCGATTTCTACCGCGATATAACCTGCACCTACTACGGCAACTCGCTTTGGCATCTCGTCTAATTCGAAGAAGCCATCGGAGTTAATCCCGTATTCTGCGCCAGGGATATTCGGGTGACTTGGGCGGCCACCGGTGGCGATCAGGATGTGATCAGCAGTGATTTTTTCACCGTTCACTTCCACAGTATGCGCATCAACAAAACGCGCGAAACCATGAATAACATCCACTTTGTTATTGCCTAAACCACGTTCATAAGACTGATGGATACGATCGATGTAAGCAGTACGGTTAGCGATCAGCTTTTTCCAATCGAAATGGTTCACCGTGGTATCGAAACCGTAATCTGGGCCATACAAATGAATCGCTTCTGCAATTTGCGCGGCATGCCACATTACTTTTTTTGGCACACAACCAACGTTGACGCAGGTGCCACCAAGTTGTTTAGCTTCGATCAGCGCACACTTTTTGCCGTACATGGCTGCCCGGTTGATCGACGCGATCCCACCACTGCCACCGCCAATTGCCAGATAGTCGTAATGTTTGGTCATCAGAATCGTTCCCACGTTGTTTAAAATTTGCCTAACAGTTTAACGCTTACCCGAGTTTTGTCGCAAAGGTTGCGTCAATGGCTCTGATTCGCGTGACCAATTGATTTAGGCTGTGTTTATTCTGGCACTACCCACTTCACCAGGGTATGACCATGACCCGATGGCACCAGCACGTTGTGCAGCCACGGCAACAAGGTATTCATCTGTTGTTCTAGCTTCCACGGCGGGTTAATCACAATCATGCCAGATGCGGTCATACCATGTTGGTCACTGTCCGGGCGCACTGCCAGCTCAATTTGCAAGATACGGCGGATGCCGGTGGCTTCCAGATCCCGTAACATACGTTTGATTTGCTGACGTAAAACCACTGGATACCATAATGCATAGGTACCCGTTGCAAAGCGTTTATAGCCTTCCTGAATACCTTTCACCACATCCTGATAATCCGTTTTCATTTCATACGGCGGATCAATCAGAACAAAACCCCGGCGTGATGATGGGGGCAATTGTGATTTAAGTTGTTGATAACCATCGGCACGTTGAACTTTAGCTCGCTCATCTTTAGCAAACTCATTGCGCAGCAACGGGTAGTCGCTTGGGTGCAGTTCAGTCAGATGAATTTTGTCATCTTCACGCAATAAATGGCGGGCGATTAATGGTGAACCGGGGTAGTAACGCAGTTTTTCACTACGGTTAAAGTAATTGATAGCACTCATATATGGCGCTAAATCAGCAGGTAAATCATCTCGTTGCCACAGTAGGCCGATACCATCAAGGTATTCACCCGTGCGCTCGGCATGCTCACCGCTTAACTGGTAGCGACCGGCACCGGCGTGGGTATCCAAATAAAGGAACGGTTTTTCTTTTTCCTTCAAAGACTCAATAATCAGACTTTGAACGGTATGTTTAAGAACGTCGGCATGGTTGCCGGCGTGAAAACTATGGCGATAACTTAACATTTTATTTTAACCAATTGATATTCTAATTTAAATCAAGGATTTAGCGAGAATATATGCTGTAGATTGTGGCAGTGCTTTTTATCTGTGGATGCGACAAACACCCGGGTGAGAAACCGCAGCCAGCACATTATGGCAACTAGTATAAACTGTCTGGTGGATAAAAACTGAATTGCATTAATCTGTGATGAATACCTGATCTGACCTCAATGGATATAATAATGACTAACAAGATAATTGCTGAGCACTACCTAGACGCTTTGCTCTGGTCCTTTGGCGACAGTTCTGAGATGGCAGATGAATTGGCGCAATTGGTCATCAACGGCGCTAAAACAGCGACTTGTTGCTCCTATCGTGCTTATAAATCAGAAGCTTCGCCCAGTGTTGGTGATTACAATGTCATTCTCGATGGCCGAGGCACACCGGTTTGCGTCATTAGAACCATGAGCTTAACGCTGGTCCGCTATTGTGATGTCACCGCAGAAATGGCGGCCAAAGAGGGGGAGGGAGATAAAAGCTTGGCTTATTGGCAGACCGGGCATCGGGCCTTCTTTGAACGGGAGGGTGATTTCTCCCCTGAGATGCTATTGGTCTTTGAGCAATTTAAGCTGGTTGAGGTTTTTGCTACACCCGCAGTGCGAGCTTGATTGCCAAAATCGGTGGGTAATCAATAGTCGTCAGGCCGCCAGCCATTGATTTTCATGTTGATAGACCTCATGTTAATCATACATAGATAATTTATAAGTCGTCGTTGTATTCACCATCGCGGCGGTATTGAAAACGATCATTGATATTCAAAAGAATCATTGATATCCAAAACTATAATCAGGACTGCCCTATGACAAATCCGCTGTTGACCCCGTTCTCCCTGCCGCCATTTTCTGCGATTCGCCCCGAAGATATCGTGCCTGCGGTGAAATCCGCACTGGATGAATGTCGTCAAGCGGTGGAACGGGTAGTTGCCCAGCCAGGACCTTTCACCTGGGATAACCTGTGTCAGCCATTGGCTGAGTCTGACGATCGCTTATCGCGTATCTGGTCGCCGGTCGGGCATTTAAATTCGGTCAAAAATAGCCCGGAACTGCGCACTGCATATGAACAAAGCCTGCCATTGCTGTCGGAATACGGTACTTGGGTGGGTCAACATAAAGGTTTGTATCAGGCCTATGTCAGTCTGAAAGAAGGCCCAGGGTTTGATGCATTGACAGCCCCACAGCGCAAAGCAGTAGAGAATGCGCTGCGCGATTTCCAGTTATCCGGTATCGGTTTGCAACCCGATCAGCAGAAACGTTATGGCGAAATTGTCGCCCGCTTGTCTGAGCTAGGCTCCACTTACAGCAATAACGTGCTTGATGCCACCATGGGCTGGAGCAAGTTAATTACTGATGTTAACCAATTGCAAGGCTTGCCAGAAAGTGCCCTGGCTGCGGCTAAAGCTATGGCTGAAGCCAAAGAGCAGGATGGTTGGTTGCTGACACTGGATATGCCAAGTTATCTGCCGGTTCTGACCTATGCTGATAACGCTAAATTGCGCGAAGAGATGTATCGCGCCTTTGCTACCCGTGCCTCTGATCAGGGGCCAAATGCCGGTAAGTGGGATAACAGTGAAATCATGGCGGAAATTCTGACATTGCGCCATGAATTGGCACAACTGTTAGGTTTTGGCAGCTATGCCGATAAATCGCTGGCGACCAAAATGGCAGAAAGCCCGCAACAGGTGCTTGGTTTCCTGAACGATTTGGCGAAACGCGCCCGTCCGCAGGCTGAAGAAGAGCTGGCACAATTACGTGCTTTTGCTGAAAAACACTACGGCGTCAATGAGTTGGCTGCCTGGGATATCACCTATTATTCAGAGAAGCAGAAGCAGCATCTGTTCTCCATCAGTGACGAGCAATTGCGACCTTACTTCCCGGAACAGCGGGTGGTGGAAGGGTTATTCGAAGTCGTTAAACGTATTTACGGTATTAGCGCCAAAGAGCGCCGAGATGTGGATACCTGGCATCCAGATGTGCGTTTCTTCGAACTCTTTGATGCCAGCGGTGAACTGCGCGGCAGCTTCTATCTTGACTTGTATGCCCGTGAGCACAAACGTGGCGGTGCCTGGATGGATGATTGTGTTGGTAGCCTGCGTCTGGCGAACGGTCAATTACAAAAACCGGTGGCTTATCTGACCTGTAACTTTAACGGACCAGTCGGCGGTAAACCGGCGCTGTTCACCCATAACGAAGTCACCACCTTGTTCCATGAATTCGGCCATGGCCTGCATCACATGCTGACCAAAATTGATACTGCCGGCGTCTCGGGCATCAATGGTGTCCCTTGGGATGCGGTCGAATTGCCGAGCCAGTTTATGGAAAACTGGTGCTGGGAGCCACAGGCGCTAGCGTTTATTTCTGGCCATTACCAGACGCACGAGCCATTACCGCAAGAGATGCTGGATAAACTGCTGGCGGCCAAAAACTATCAGGCGGCGCTATTTATTCTGCGTCAATTAGAGTTCGGCCTGTTCGATTTCCGCATGCATTATGAGTTCGATCCACTGACCGGTGCACAGATCCTGCCGATCCTGTATGAAGTGAAAAAGCAGGTGGCAGTGGTACCGTCACCGACATGGGGCCGCTTCCCACATGCTTTTAGCCATATCTTTGCCGGTGGCTATGCAGCGGGTTACTACAGCTATTTGTGGGCAGAAGTGCTCTCGGCAGATGCATTCTCGCGTTTCGAAGAAGAGGGGATTTTCAATGCTGCCACCGGGCAGTCCTTCCTCGATAATATTCTGTCCCGCGGTGGCTCTGAAGAGCCGATGACGCTGTTCAAGCGCTTCCGTGGCCGTGAACCGCAGTTGGATGCTATGCTGCGCCATTACGGTATTAAGGGCTAGAACGTGTCACAAGTCAGTATCTGTTTATTGTCTGAAGCAGGCGCCGCCCCCGGCGCCTTGTCTATTTTGGCTGAGCGTTGGGGTTTGGTGTCTGACGAGCAGGCCATTATGGCGCTGGTGTTGACACCTGAGCGCCTTGAATTGCGCAAGAGGGATGAGCCGAAGCTCGGTGGCATTTATGTCGATTTTGTCTCCGGTACGTTGGCGCACCGCCGCAAGTTCGGTGGTGGGCGAGGGGAAGCGGTAGCCAAAGCTGTCGGTGTCAAAAAGGGTTATCTTCCCCGCGTGGTCGATGCTACCGCAGGCTTAGGGCGGGATGCGTTTGTTTTGGCGGCGCTGGGTTGCCAGGTGCAAATGCTGGAGCGCAATCCAGTGGTGGCAGCATTGCTTGATGATGGTTTGTGTCGCGGTTATCAGGATGCTGAGATTGGTCCGTGGCTGCGCGAACGGTTGACGCTGTTGCACGCCTCCAGCCTGATAGCACTGGCAGATATTGAACCCCGGCCAGAAGTGGTTTATCTCGATCCGATGTACCCGCACCGGCAGAAAAGTGCGCTGGTTAAAAAGGAGATGCGGGTGTTCCAATCGCTGGTGGGTGCGGATGAAGATGCCGATGGTTTATTGGCACCGGCCCGCGCGTTAGCTACCAAACGGGTGGTGGTGAAGCGGCCAGATTATGCCGAACCGTTGGCAGGAATAGCTGCGTCAGCGGCTGTAACCACTAAAAGTCATCGTTTTGACCTCTATATGCCACTTCCTTGATGCTATTACAGTGTCAGTTGGCCCTGTGGCGGTAACGCCAATGACTTTGGGTATATTGCTTGGGGATTATGAGCCTCTAATGAGGCTCATCCGACGGGCCAGCGCAAGCGCTGTTCAACATGGTTTACAACCAAGTTGTCACTCAATTGCCGCCTTCCTGCAACTCGAATTATTTAGGGTATAAAGCGTTATGAAATAAGCGGTGGGCTGACAATAAAATCATTGTGAGTGAATTGATGTTTGCCGATAAATCTTATCATCATATCGACTTTGCTTATTTTTGGATCGAAATCAATCATCAGATAGGTAATATTAGCGACATCATCATATTTCTGCATTAATTCTGTTTGACCATTCGCGCTGAATTGATTGACCATAACAATATTATTATTATTGCCAGCCATAATGAATGATAAATCAATTTTATCTTCACCAGATGTAAAGTCGATGATGGTATCGGTATATTTTTTGGTGGAATCTCTGCTATTACGGTATTGGAAAATATCACACCCCTCTCCCCCTTTCATCCGGTCAGCGCCACGTCCGCCGAATAGCCGGTCATTGCCATTGCCACCGCTGAGCCGGTCATTACCCGCGCCGCCGGATAAGAAGTCATCACCCTTACCACCGGATAGCCGGTCATTGCCACGGCCCCCGAATAGCCTATCATTTCCCACCCGGCCCCTTAATTTGTCATCACCATCCCCTCCTTTCAGGGTGTTATTTGATCGGTTACCGTTGATTTCATCATCACCGCTACCGCCGATGGCATTTTCAATCACGACTTTATCTGCAATTGAGACATTGCCTCTCAAGCCGCCAATATCAGAGAAACCACGCTTAGTCAGCGTGATTCTTTGGTCTTGATGATAACCCGAGAAATCAAACGTATCGGTACCACCGGCATCCCACACGCAGAATATCAACTTGTCGCTAGTGTGGGTTGCAGTAAAGTAATCCCTATTACTATTGGAATTGAAACCATAAGTCGTATCACCGGTTCGGCTACGGCTATTGGCACCGTAAAGGTATTGAAGTGCTAAAATATCATAGAGTTGCGGTGTTGATGCAAAGTTACCCCCGTAGATTGCTCCTGAGTTGAACTCAGATAAATAGCTCATTACGCTGGTTTGTTGTGTTAAGCCTACAGTGTCATGTGTATGTTCCAAGCCGAGTGCATGGCCGAGTTCATGCATAAACACCCGACCACCATAGTTTGATGGTGTGGGGGCTAGATTCTCGTCTATCTTCGCATTAATAAATATTGGACTGAGGCTACTAGAATTTGGGGAATAGGCATAACCGCCAATTGCCCCCTCAAGTGACACATTGGCAATGGGGATGTTAGCTATAACATCATCTTTAGCCTCACTAAATTTAATATTCGCCACATCAGCAATGGCGAGCATAGCCGTTCTTACCTGGTGAATTTGGGCTTCATTAAGGGGATCGGCCGGAGCACCCTCAACTGATTTATAATAATGGTAACCTATTGGTATTTGTTGGCTAAATGAATAAGTGATAATACTTACTCCATTCTTATCTTTATTTTGCCATTTGTTTCTGCTGGTTATCGCTAATAGATTAATCGCCTTTGATTTATTAATATCAATAC
>NZ_JAZGQE010000068.1:0-22913 GCF_048593885.1 Yersinia sp. 1252 StPb PI
ATAATAATATGTTATTACTTTTAGTTATGGATTATGGTTTAACATTATTTTATCTCGCAAACTCAATCAGTAATGATATCCACTGTGTTCATTCCATAAAACAACAGGATATCTTGCCGATGTTGATACCGACTACTTTGCTATGCTCCCGGTCCGATACCGCACTACCTACCCTTGTCACTGACTCGCTCCCGGTTTATAGCCAAACGGTGCTTACAACCTCTTTATCGTTAACCTGGGCGCGTTGCTGTCCCTAACGGAGGTCATCATGGTGCAATTTCGACAACAGGATAATGCCCATTGGTATCATGAAACTCAACGCAGCGGTAACCCGGAGATCTACGCCGCCCCCGTCACCGACGAGAGTTACAGTGCTAATAGTTGTAATGGCGATAATCTGCTGACAAATGAGAACAGCATTGAACAGGGTATCTTTTTGCTTGGCTTAGCCGACACTATTCCCGCCCGATTAGATGACCCGTTACGCCAGCATGCGGCGATTTTGTCTGCCTCAGATGCAATGTATCAGGCACTTTTCCCGCTCACTGTCGAGCTGAACCGAGACCACACATTTTCACTGTATGACCGCTTAAGTACCGCGCTGACGGTGGCACAAGTTACCGGGGTTCAACGGTTGTGCAGCCATTATGCCGCCCGCCTGACGCCACTTTCCAGCCCGGACGCATCGCGGGAAAGTAATATGCGACTGACACAGATAACCCAATATGCCCGTCAACTGGCCAGTCAGCCGACATTAATTGATAAGCATGCTTTGCAACAACTCGCTGATGTAGGTTTAACCGCTACAGATATTATCGTTTTATCGCAGATTATTGGTTTTGTTAGTTATCAAGCCAGAGTAGTGGCAGCCCTTGGTGCACTCGCTGGATATCCTACGGTAATATTGCCCGGTTTTCCGCGCATGGAAGATGCTCCCGCAGGCTTGATAGCGTCATCTGTAGCGCAATGGCAAGGTTGGTTACCCTCAGAGATCATTTCATCTGAGCCATCGTCAGATGAAACAGAGATAACCCTCAGTGAGTTGCTGCAACAACATCAACAAAGTCTGCTCGCGTACCGCACCATTATCACCCGGCAACATTATCCTCTGTTGCTGCCACCTGATTGGCTGGCATTGGTGGCGTTGGTGACTGCGCGCATCAATGGCAGTCGCTACTGTCTGGCTATCCATAAACACCAATTGCAGCAATTAACCCCTAACACCACATTGATAACGGCACTTGACGCGGGGATTGATAACGCTTTGGCGACTCAATCTGATGAGCAGATTATCCACTGGCTTATCTATGCCGCAGCCGAGCTGACTCGCGCGCCAGAACGCTTTAGTCATCAACATATCAGTCCATTGTTAGCTCTGGGTGTCAGTAATCAGCAACTGGTGAGTATCATCTTCGACACCGCCGCAGCCGGATGGACCAACCGGTTAAGACAAACGCTGGGGCAAGCTGTTTGATACTCACCCGCAATTGCGGATTGCAGTGTTTTAGTGGGTAGCCAACCACACTTTAGCGACATCAAAAAAGTGCTGGGCCAGCGGTGTAACTCGCCCTGGTTCAGCCACCACGACAGCAGCATGCCGACTCATCTTCACAATATCCACCGGCCGCCGTTGCAGGTCAGGTGACATATCCTCAAGTAGACTGCCCTGCGGGAACAAGCCACAACCTAAACCGACAAAGATGCCTTGTAATAACTGAAAGATAGAAGTGCTTTCCAGCCGCACATGCAGCGACAGACCGGCATCACGAAAACTGTTATCCAGATAACGGCGGAAGTAACGGCTGGGTTCAGCCAGGCAGAGCGGCAGTTGTGCCACTTGGGTCAGTGTCAGCGGCTCAGTCCCGATCAAATCAGGGAAATGTCCGGGGTGAAACACCAGGTCAATGCCCCCGTCAACTAGCGGTTGTACCTGAAAATGCAGCTCATTCAAGGTGGTCAATTCAAAAAAACCAATGCCCACATCGACCGAGTGACCGGTTAAAGCTTCCAGTAATTGGTCAGCACTTAACACTGAAACACGGTAATCCAGGTGGGGATAGCGTTCACTGGCACTTTTAAGTAATAGTGCCAACGAGATACTGCATTGTGGTACTACACCAATACGCAGCGTGCCGTTTAAACCATGTTTAAGGGACTCCACCTCTAACTTTAGCCCTTGATAGACAGAGACAATCTCTCTGGCCCAGGCTAATACGCGCTCACCTTCGGCGGTAAATCCTTCGAAATTATTACCCCGGTTTATCAGTGCCACCCCCAGTTCCCGCTCCAGGTTTTTCAGACGCATCGACAATGTTGGCTGGCTGACAAAGCTGGCCTCAGCCGCACGACCAAAATGGCGCTCGCGCTCCAGATTACAGAGATAAACCAGTTGCTTGATATCCATACAGATACTCAGATTGTCATGATTCTATCCAGTATACCATCGTCCCTTTGTGGCATGTTTTGCCGTGCTGGCCTTTTTCGCGCGAAAAATTTACACAGCTATCTGATCCAGATCCCATTTCATCTTTCAACTCAGGCATTTTACTGATTAACATTTGAACGAAATTTGGATAATTTCAGATTATTCACAATAACCACAATATTGAATTGTTTATTCACTCACATATGACCATATAAACCATTAACCAATCAAATAGCAGAATATATCACCAAATAAAATCAGTTCAGCTTTTAATCAAAACAAAAAATCGTCAAACAGCTAAAACATAAACGTTAATACTGCATAACATTTGTAACATGGTCGCATAGCCCTGCTTGAGATATATGTAACAGAATATTGCAAAAGCCTTGTCTCGTTGACAAAGATAGTGAACATTAACCGCCGCTAAACATCTTATAACAATGCAAAAGGATGCCGATTCGCGCATTCACTTTTGTCTCTCCCACCATTTATGGTCGGTAGTGAAAAACAGAGGTCCCCGTGTCAACAGCAAACAACAGTCAACAGCCACCCAACAGTGAGCAACCCGAAAGCATCAGTATGAATGCTTTCAAACAACCAAAAGCATTTTACCTGATCTTCTCTATCGAGCTTTGGGAGCGCTTTGGTTATTACGGCCTGCAAGGGATCATGGCCGTCTATCTGGTAAAAATGCTCGGGATGAGCGAAGCCGACTCCATCACCTTGTTCTCATCCTTCAGTGCACTGGTCTATGGCTTTGTGGCCATCGGTGGCTGGTTAGGCGATAAGGTACTCGGTGCCAAACGTGTCATCGTGCTTGGTGCATTAACGCTGGCAGTCGGTTATGCCATGATTGCCTACTCGGGCCATGACATTTTCTGGGTTTATCTGGGTATGGCGACCATTGCGGTTGGTAATGGTTTGTTCAAAGCCAACCCCTCCTCTCTGCTGTCAACATGCTATAACAAAGATGATCCGCGTTTAGACGGCGCATTCACCATGTACTACATGTCCGTCAATATCGGTTCATTCTTCTCTATGCTGGCCACCCCATGGTTAGCGGCGAAGTATGGCTGGAGCGTCGCATTCTCACTGAGCGTAGTGGGTATGTTGATCACCTTGGTAAACTTCTGGTTCTGCCGTAAATGGGTAAAAAATCAAGGTTCAAAACCTGACTTTGCACCACTACAGATTAAAAAGTTACTGATGGTATTGGTGGGTGTGGTTGCACTGGTCACGCTGTCAAGCTGGTTGCTGCATAACCAAATAGTGGCACGTTGGGCGTTGGCATTAGTATCTCTGGGCATCATCTGTATCTTTGCCAAAGAGACCTTCTCTCTGCATGGTACTGCCCGCCGCCGAATGATTGTGGCATTCTTACTGATGCTGGAAGCGGTGGTGTTCTTTGTGCTGTATAGCCAAATGCCAACGTCGCTGAACTTCTTTGCTATTCATAACGTTGAGCATTCAATCTTTGGTATTACCTTCGAACCAGAACAGTATCAGGCGCTGAACCCGTTCTGGATCATGGTAGCCAGCCCAATACTGGCGGCTATCTATAATAAGATGGGTGACCGCCTGCCAATGCCACACAAGTTTGCTTTCGGTATGGTGCTCTGCTCTGCGGCCTTCCTGGTTCTACCATGGGGTGCCAGCTTCGCCAACGAACATGGCATTGTGTCCGTTAACTGGTTGATCCTGAGCTACGCATTGCAAAGTATCGGGGAACTGATGATTTCGGGCCTGGGCCTGGCGATGGTTGCGCAGTTGGTACCTCAGCGCTTGATGGGCTTCATCATGGGTTCATGGTTCCTGACGACGGCAGCAGCAGCCCTGATCGCCGGTAAAGTTGCAGCATTAACTGCGGTGCCAAGTGATATTACTGATGCCCATGCATCACTGGCAATCTATAGCCATGTATTTATGCAGATTGGTATTGTCACTGCCATTATCGCAGTATTGATGATGCTCACCGCACCAAAACTGTATCGCATGACTCTCGCACCAACAGAGAGTAATAAAGCGACCCCAGTAACCGCCGCATAATTGCCCGGCAGGATAAAGCACGCGTGCCAGGTGCTTTATCCTGCCAACTCCCACGTAAAACTCAGACAGCCTGTCGTTTGGCGAGAATAAGTCCTAAATTCAATACTTATTTATCAGACCATACCGCCAACTGATAGCCATCCGGGTCGGTAAAGTGGAAACGACGCCCGCCGGGGAAAGTAAATATCGCCAGCACAATAGAGGCTCCCGCTTCTTCCAACCGTTTTTGCGTCTGTTCAAGATCATCAGCATACAGAATGATTAACGGCCCACCGTTGGGCTGAACGTCACTCAGGGTGGTGAAGCCGCCGGTCAGTCGGCCATCGGTAAACTCACAATATCCTGGGCCATAGTCAGTAAAGCGCCAATTGAATACCTTGCCATAGAAATCCTTCGAGCGGGCAATATCACCGACGGCAAACTCTATGTTGTCAATTCGACTATCATTTCCCTGAATACCCATAAACGGCTCCTGTTTAAAAATACCTGATTAATTCACTGATTCATCTTAAACATTTACTAAGATGATGAATATCACTCGCCTTATCAATGATAACTTCGTCACATTATTTGTGCGCAAAAAATAAACTATACTGATAACAGACCGCACAGCGTTAACCCCATTTTGAGCGATATCAGAATGAAACCCGTCTGTTATTTGCGGTCAATAACCGGCAAGGAGGTGATTTATGATAAACCATGTATGGGGGCTTCTGACCCGTCCTAGTCAGGAATTGCAGCAAATTAAACGCGAGGGGGAAAGTGTCCGCCACCTGTATGCCCATCACGTCCTTTTAATGGCTGCCATTCCCGTGATTTGCGCGTTTATCGGCACCACACAAGTGGGCTGGAACTTTGGTGATGGTCAGATAATAAAACTGGCGCCCCTTACCGCACTCTATTTTGCCATTATTTTCTATGTTTTGATTTTGGCGGCGGTAGCTCTCATGGGACGAGTGATTTATTGGATGGCCCGCCGCTATGAGAGCCGGCCCAGTTGGCAAAGCTGTACCTTATTCGCCGGTTATGCCGCAACGCCCATGTTTTTAGGTGGCGTGGTTGCCCTCTACCCGATTATCTGGTTGTGCTTATTGGTTGGCATCATTGCACTCTGCTATGCAGGCTACCTGATGTATTTGGCGATCCCCACCTTCTTAAATATAGACCGACAAGAAGGTTTTATCTTCTCCGGTTCCACATTTGCCATCGGCGTGCTGGTATTAGAGTTACTCCTTGGTCTGACTGTATTGCTGTGGGGTTACGGTTCACGGCTATTATGACCTCCAAACATTCCCTTCGTTAACACCGCTCCTGATAACATGTACAGAGAGCGGTGGCTGTTACTCCGTTGGTTCTCGCTTTATTAGCTTTGACTGGGGCTAATATCAGGCTTTTATGGTGATTAATGTCGCCCAGATCGCAATCTCTTACATCCACACGCAGGATAAGGTTGTACACTGAGTAAGACTGATGCAAACAAGGCGAAAAAAATGAAAAGGCTAACATTAAAAGAAATGACCGAAAGTGAGCAACGTGACGTCAAAACGCAACTCGATAGAGCCAGAATAAATTTAGGAAGGGCTTTAACCAATTCAGAACAGAATAAAGTAAGAGAAGAAGCAATAGATAAAATCATGAACGCTCGGGAACAAGTCGCCAAGTTAACCCGCGTAGAAAGAAAAACCAAAAAAACCGCACCAAGTACTACCACTTTTAGCTGGTCCGCATCGATCAGCACTCGCCCACCACGGTAACTGATTTCCACTGCCTGATAATAACAGACAGGGATTACCTACAGCGGTGGATACTCACTGCTGTAGGACAACACTTTATTTCTGCGACTAATTTTATTTCCCGCACAATTATATTACACCGCTAGCAGCATTTTTCCCCCGCCTGCCTTAGGATTAAGGAAGCTTTTTTCTTTCAGTGATCGATTAAGGAGTTTGTGATGAAATTGTTCTATAAACCCGGTGCCTGCTCTCTGTCTCCACATATTGTATTACGTGAAGCAGGGTTAGATTTTAGTATTGAGAGTGTCGATCTGGTGGCCAAAATAACTGAAACGGGTGAAGACTATTTAAGCATCAGCCCAAAAGGACAGGTACCCGCCTTGGTACTGGATGATGGCAGCCTGCTCACTGAGGGTGTTGCTATCGTGCAATATCTGGCAGATATGGTGCCAGACCGCCACCTGATTGCCCCATCAGGGACTCTTTCCCGCTATCATGCCATTGAGTGGCTAAACTTCATTGCGACTGAATTACATAAAGGTTTCAGCCCACTGTTTAACCCGAAAACACCGGATGACTATAAAACGATCGCACGTGAGCGGCTGAATAAACAATTCAGTTATGTAGACAGCGTATTAGCACAACACGATTATCTGTTAGGCAAAAAATTCAGCGTGGCTGATGCCTATTTATTTACTGTCACTCGTTGGGCGAGTGCGCTGAAACTTGATATTACCCAGCGCAGTAATTTGGATAAATATATGGGCCGTGTAGCAGAACGCCCAGCCGTTAAAGCCGCATTAGCCGCAGAAGACGTTAAGAAATAAGTCATTTGATTAATTAGAGTGCCCCTCCATTAAGGGGCACTGTATAGCAGGGATTATAACTTGATGGCAGAGAATTTACTGACGGGATTAACAATTCCATCCTGAGCGGCGACAACCTGAAGTTCATACTCACCCATCTCCTGAGTTTTCAGCATCACTTCATATACAGCGGCAGTAACATGCTCCAGTGCCTTATCCAGTGCTTCACCTTTCAGCAAGTTCACCAGCAATAAACCACTGGTCAAATCACCCACACCGACCGGTTGGCGGGCACCAAAGTCCACCAGCGGACGACTGATATGCCATGCCTCATCGGCCGTGACTAATAACATTTCAAAGCAGTCAGCATGATAACCGGCGCGGCTTAGGTGCTTAACTAACACAACTTTTGGCCCTTGGGCGCAGAGATCACGAGCAACCTTAACGGCCTGTTCGACACTTTCAACCCGCACACCACTAAGCTGCTCCAGTTCAAGCAGGTTCGGTGCAATGATATCGCTGGCAGGCAAGGCTTCTTTACAGAAGAACTCTGCCACCCCTGGGGCGACGATACAGCCCTTCTCTGGATGCCCCATGACCGGATCACAAAAATACCAGGCATTCGGATTGGCTTGTTTTACGCGTGCAACCGCAGCCAGAATATGACCGCCCTGTTCGGGTGAACCGATATAACCACTTAATACCGCATCACAATCTTTCAGCCGATCAATATCGGCAATGCCTTGTACTATCTCAGTCAAATGGCTGGCGGGCATCACACAACCGGTCCAGTGACCATATTGCGTATGGTTGGAAAACTGGACGGTATTCAGCGGCCAAACATTGACCCCCATTCGGCGCATAGGAAATTCAGCAGCACTATTACCCGCATGGCCAAAAACAACGTGAGACTGAATCGAAAGTATATTTTTCATTGGAACGGCCTAAAGTTAAGGGCACCCATGCCCACTTTGTAATACAGCGCTGACCGGAATAAAACATCAGCTAACAAAACATTAGCCAAAAAATAAGGGGCATTGCGGCCCCTTATCTTATTTCATTCTTATAGCCAGCTAATCAGGCAATAATGTTTTTTGCCACGACGCAATAAGGTATAGCGCCCAAACAGGCGATCAGCATCGGTAAAGATGTATTCTGGGTCTGCCTGCTTTTCACCATTAATGGCGACAGCATTAGAACCAATCATAGTACGCGCCTGCCCACGAGAAGGGACCAACTCAGCATTAACCAATGCCTGTTGTAAATCAGCATCGCGGCCCAGTTCAATTGTCGGCATGCCATCTTGTGCCAACTGAGCAAAGTCGGCTTCGGTCATCTCATTTAAATCACCGGAGAATAAGCTCGCGGTAATACGTTTGGCGGCAGCAAGGCCTTCTGCACCATGGACCATGCCGGTGACATTTTCGGCCAGAACATACTGCGCACGTGGCGCTTTGCCGCTGTTTTTATCTTCTTCTTCCAGCGCGTTAATTTCTTCCATACTCATGAAAGTAAAGAACTTCAGGAAACGATAAACATCGGCATCTGCGGTGTTAATCCAGAACTGGTAGAATTTGTAAGGGCTGGTCTTCTTCGGATCAAGCCATACCGCACCACCTTCGGTTTTACCAAATTTAGTGCCGTCAGCTTTAGTAATTAATGGCACGGTCAGGCCATAAACTTGCTGCTGATGGAGGCGGCGTGTCAAATCAATACCAGAGGTAATATTACCCCACTGATCAGAGCCGCCGATTTGCAGCGCCACACCGTGAGCTTTATTCAGGCAAGCGAAATCATAAGCTTGTAACAGGTTATAGGAAAACTCAGTAAACGAAATCCCACTGTCATCGCGATTCAGGCGTTGCTTAACCGCTTCCTTATTGATCATCTGATTAACAGAGAAGTGCTTGCCAATATCACGCAGGAAGGTCAGCACATTCATGCCACCAAACCAATCGTAGTTATTGGCCGCAATAGCACTGTTTTCACCGCAATCAAAATCGAGGAATGGCGAAACCTGACGGCGGATTTTCTCCACCCATTCGTTAACCGTATCTTCCGTATTCAGTTTGCGTTCGCTGGCCTTGAAACTTGGATCACCAATCATACCGGTAGCGCCGCCGACCAGCGCCACGGGACGATGCCCAGCCAGTTGGAAACGCTTCAGGCACAACAACGGAACCAGATGACCCAAATGCAAGCTGTCTGCGGTAGGATCGAAACCGCAATACAGTGAAATTGGCCCTTGCGCCAGTCTCTCTGCTAACGCGTCTTCATCCGTAACCTGGGCAACGAGGCCCCGCTCTTGCAATTGTTTAATCAGGTTGCTGCTGGTCATCAACGACTCCATTGTTTTTCACAAAAAATTGTCTTTTACAAAAATTATCTTTTACCAGGAAAAGAGGATTTATACCCAAAGAACTTGGTGTTGCAGCCAGGCAGCAAGCAAATAAATCCCACTGAGCTTACTCAAATAAGAAATAAGCGATTCGGGTGACAAATCTGCTTGCCGTGGCCTCGCAGAGGCGAGACTCAGGGGTGGGCCGAGTAACGAACGTAAAAACACCCCTGCGGCTTCAAGTACGAAGGGTATAGAATAAAGCGCCCGTCACACGAGCGCTAGGCTTAACCACAATTATTTCATCGTTCTCAAGGGGCTAAACGGTCAATTTTCCATGCATCTGCTTGCCGTTGATAAATAAAACGGTCATGCAAGCGATGCTCACCGCCCTGCCAAAACTCCACAGAGTCAAACTTAACGCGGAATCCGCCCCAAAAACTGGGTAACGGCACGTCACCATGCTGGAATTTTTGCTTTAACTCGAGGAACTTACTTTCCAATACACCACGAGCAGAAATACGCGATGATTGTTGAGAAACCCAGGCACCAATCTGGCTATCTTTCGGGCGGGAACTGAAATACTTCAGCACTTCAAGGGTTGAAAGCCGTTCTGCGGTTCCGAGGAAAATGACTTGCCGGTCTAACATATGCCAAGGGAACAACAGACTAATATGTGGATTTTCAGCCAGTTGCTGCGCTTTGCGGCTGCCCAAATTGGTATAGAACACCATGCCCTGATCATCATAATGCTTCAGCAGCACAATGCGCTGATAAGGTTGGCCATCGGCAGCTACCGTAGCCACACACATAGCTGTTGGATCAGGCAAACGCGCTTCACAGGCCTGTTTTAACCAACGTTCAAATAAGTCCAGTGGGTTTTCGGTTAAATCACTGCGACGCAAACCGCCGCGAATATATTCACGACGTAGATCTGCAACATCAAATTCATTCTTGTCAGTCATATAAGCTCTGTAACGCGCAGGAAAGCAGTGACTATTATTCTGCCCTTGCAGAGCAAGAATCACAATCACTCAGAGCAGACAACGGCCTGATTACTTGATCAAAACACAGTCATTGATAATGACTTTTCCATCACGCTCAACAAAAGCACTATTTCCTTTCGACCAGAAGCTATAGTGGCCGTCGCTATATTTAGTGCCGGAAGCTGCACGCACCTGAGGTAAGGTCAACTGTTCACCATCTAACACCAAATTGACTTTATCTTGGCGGTTGTCCTGAGCAACGGTCAGCCGGGTTGTGCCACACTGATAATGCAACGTTTCACTTTTAGGTTGAACCAGACTGCATCCTGCCAACATCAATACTGCTGTTACGCCAAATACTGAAGTTGCAACAAATAAGTGTTTCATTATGTCGTCCTCGTTGATGGAATAAGGCACCGTACCCTATGGCAGCTTAACACCCTCAGCGTGACGATACAGGATAGACTGCTCCTAAAATGGTTTCGCAACTGGCTCCGGTCACCGATGGCAAATTACCCGATTTACCGGACAACGTCCGAAATGCCAGCCAGGCAAACGCCAGAGCCTCCATATCGTCGCCACTCACACCAAAATTGTCAGTTACGCACACCTCCGTCCCCGGTAACAAGGTTGACATCCGTGACATCAGCAACGGGTTACGCGCCCCGCCGCCACACACCAACAGCCGCTCACAGCCCCCTGCCAACTGCACCTGCTCGGCGATTGATAGCGCAGTTAACTCTGCCAACGTTGCTTGAATATCTTCCGGTTTCAGCCCCGGCACCTTCGCCAATTGCTTATCCAACCACCCGGCATTGAAATATTCGCGCCCGGTACTTTTTGGGGCAGGTTTGGCAAAATAGGGATCACTGAACATCAGCTCAAGCAGCGGTTGATTAACTTGCCCCGACAGTGCCCAGCACGCATCTTTATCATAGGGTAAGGCACGATTACGCCAGATCCAGGCATCCATCAACATATTGCCAGGCCCGGTATCAAACCCCCGCACCGGCAAATCGGGTAATAGCATAGATAAATTAGCAATACCGCCAATGTTCAGTATCATGCGCCGCTCGGTGGCATGGGCTAGTAAAGCATGGTGGAAAGCGGGCACCAAAGGTGCACCTTGCCCGCCATAAGCCATATCACGGCGGCGGAAATCCCCAACAGTAGCAATGTTTGTCAACGCTGCAATACGATTATTATCACCTAATTGTATTGTAAACGCCGGTTCACCGAGCGGTTCATGCCACACCGTTTGCCCATGACAGCCAATGGCGGTAATGTCCTGTGCGCTAAGGCCTTCTTTTGCCAGTAAGCCCTGCACCGCTTGCGCAAACAAGATACCCAGTTGGGCATCAAGCTTACCCACTGCGGACAAGGTCGTAGACTGGCCCTGACACATGCCGAGAATATCTTTTTTCAGCTGTAGCGGCATTGGATGACTATAGCTGGCCTGCTGGGCTACCATACGCTCATCAATGGCAGCTAACACCACATCAATCCCATCCAGACTGGTTCCTGACATCACTCCAATAAAACGGCCTGATTTCATAGCAATGACCTTATTCCCTCATTCAGGGACAAAATAGCAATAAGACTTTCCACAAGCCAAGTCAGAATAATAAAATTAACACCCTGAAAAGATATACTTTTTAAAGTGTATACCGCTATAGGAGCCTGTCCTAAACGCTACTTTTTATTTGTAGGAAAGGTCACATAAAAGTCACTCTTACTGACATTTTCATTTATCGCAGTGATATTTCTTACTTTAAGAAAGTTAAACTGCCGTTTAATATTCGTTGAAGTATAAACCGCTAAGCTGCGTACCCATCGATGGTGGTCGAAAAATTAAGCAGAAAGTTAAAATAAGTAAGTAGTGAAATAAACATTTGGGTAAGCCATACTTTGTGCAAATATCGGCCTTGTGCAAATACTGGGCCATCAATGGACTGGATTTGGATATCCCTGGCATACTGAACCGTAATACGGTTGTGCATTTTTAATAGGAGTTTTTATGATCAAGCCACTAATCGCCGTTGCTATCGCTGCGGTTACTCTGACCGGTTGTGCCAATAATAGCACCCTGTCCGGTGATGTCTTCAGCGCATCCGAAGCCCGACAAGTACAAACTGTGACTTACGGTACCCTACTATCCGTACGCCCAGTCACTATTCAGGGTGGCGATGAAAACAATGTTATGGGTGCCATTGGCGGTGCAGTCCTGGGTGGTTTCCTTGGTAATACTGTTGGTGGTGGCACTGGTCGTAGCCTGGCAACTGCAGCAGGTGCTGTTGCGGGTGGTATGGCAGGGCAAGGTGTTCAGGGCGCAATGAACCGCACCGACGGCGTGCAACTTGAAGTCCGTAAAGATGACGGCACAACCATTCTGGTGGTGCAAAAACAAGGCCCAACTCGCTTTAGCGTCGGTCAGCGCGTGATGCTAGCGAGCAGTGGTAGCACCGTTACCGTTAGCCCACGCTAATAACTCTGCTATTACTGTCTTCAGGTAAAAGCCAGAGTTCGTAATGAACTCTGGCTTGTTTTACTAAAATATTTCTTTCTGCTGTGAATAGAGTCGTAAATCTTTATTATTACTTGCTTTGTAATTGGTTAATATTGCTCTCAAGCTTATTAATCAGACCAGATAGCAATTCAATCTCATCTGTTGAAATCCCCCCAAGAATTTCTTTACGGGTGGAACATATGACTCCATCAACCGTATCTATTATCGGTGAAGACTGCTCCGTCAGTTTTATCCTCTTCGCACGACGATCATTTGCGCAGGTATGCCGTGTGATTAAACCTTTCTCCTCCAGTTGATCTAAGGTTCTAACCAATGATGGTTGTTCGATACCAATCGCTTTTGCCAGTTGAATTTGTGACTGTTCAGGCGGTAAACGATTAATGTTATGCAAGGTAACCCAATGCGTTTGAGTTAACTCCAGCGGCTTCAACCGATGGTCGATAAGCGCGCGCCAAGCGCGAACTAATCGTGCTAAATCAGATCCTAATGTCGATTCCAATTGCCCCTCCTTTTAATTAGCGTGCTAGCATAACTCCCAGAGTCCCGTCTATTTTGGGTAATTAACATTAAAAACACAAATGTATATATACCGTCGATGCTAGGGTAATAGCAATAAATACGGCGAATCCTTTAGAAAAAATGATGTTTTGGCTAAAAATACCTATTAAGGATTAACCTTATGTATGTATCAGTGTTACCCATAAACGCACCTCTTACAGACTTGGTTATAGGTGCCTCAATCTATTTCCCGCCGATGTTTAAGGCGGTTATGCTAGGTTTGGTGTTTTGGCTATTGATCCATCATGTCCTACGGAATTGGATCTACTCTGGTGACATCTGGCATCCAATATTAATGGATCTGTCAATTTTTGTCATTGCGGTCAGCGTTTCTTTATGGATATTAGCCAGTTGGTAAATTGATATGAATCATCAGTCTCTTAAATATTTCTCCTCTGTCATTGTCTTCGCTCTCGCACTTTGTGCGGGTTGGTGGATGTGGAACTACTACATGCAATCACCCTGGACTCGCGATGGTAAAGTCCGGGCTGAATTGGTCAGCATCACCCCGGAAGTGTCGGGCCGACTGGTTAAAATAGTAGTTCATGATAACCAGTTGGTAAGCTCGGGTAGCTTATTATTTGTGATTGACCCACAACCCTACCAACTGGCACTGGATAACGCGCAAGCCGCTTTAGTGAAGGCGCAAGCTGACCTGGCTAAAGCGAATCATGAAGCAGAACGTCGGCGAAATTTACCGAAAAACATCATTTCTGGTGAAGATCTCGACATTGCCAACTTAACCGCCGATAGCATGAAAGCGGCCTACCAGGGCGCGGTGGCGAATGTCGAACAAGCGAAATGGAATCTCAGCAAAACCCGTATTTATGCGCCGACCGATGGTTATATAACCAACTTGCAAACACGGGTGGGTAACTATGCTACCGCCGGCATACCATTAGTCGCGCTAATCGATACCAATTCATTCTATGTGATGGGCTATTTCGAAGAAACCAAGTTGAAACATATTAGAGAAGGTAATAAAGCCAAGATTGTTTTGTATAATGGCAACATTCCTTTACGCGGCGTAGTCGAAAGTATTGGTCGTGCTATTTATGACCAAAGTGTTGATAGCAGCGGTGACTTATTGGTAGATGTAAAACCTAATGTTCCTTGGGTACGGCTGGCCCAACGGGTTCCGGTAAGAATCAAACTGCTGGATGTCCCAGCCGATGTCACCCTTATTGCGGGCACCACCTGCACTATTTCACTGGTTGACTAAACGATGCGTATCTCCTTCCCCCTGTGGCACCAGACCCCATGGGGTAAAGCCAATGCCGGTCAGTGGCGTTATGCATTGCGTAATTCATTGGCAATGTGCTTATCACTGTGGATTGCCTTTGCGCTGAATTTAGATGAGCCTTACTGGGCAATGACCTCCGCTGCAGTGGTGAGTTTCCCCACCGTCGGCGGGGTCATCAGCAAAAGTATTGGTCGCATCATCGGCAGCTTACTGGGGGCGGCCGCATCCGTGGTAATTGCCGGCCATTGCCTGAATGACCCCTGGCTGTTTACCTTTGCAATTGCAGCCTGGATTGCCCTTTGTACTTTTGTCTCCAATCACTATCAAAATAATGTTTCTTATGCGTTTGCGTTAGCCGGTTATACCACCGCAATTATTGCCTTTTCTACGGTCAACACCGCTGGCACCCAGCAAATTTTTGATATCGCGCAAGCCCGAGTGTGTGAAGTGATTACCGGTATTCTTTGTGGTGGCCTGATGATGATGCTGATGCCGAGCACCTCCGACGGCGAAGCATTACTGACCTCACTGCGCCGCATGCAATCTCGCTTACTGGAACATGCCGAGTTATTGTGGCAAACCGATCATAACCCCCAGCTACGTGCCTCACATGAAGGGGTAATTGGCCAGATTCTGACCATGAATGTACTGCGGATCCAGGCCTTTTGGAGCCATTACCGCTTGCGGCGGCAAAATAACGTCTTGAATTTTATTTTGCATCGTCAATTACGTATAACCAGTGTAATTACCAGTTTACGGCGCATGTTGCTTAACTGGCCAACGCCACCGGAGAACCTGACACCAGTGCTATCACAGTTGCTACAAACACTACAGCGACCCGATTGCGATAAATATCAGTTGGCCAAAATACTGCAACAAATCGCCCCGCATGATGAGTTCGACTATCGACACCGCGCCTTCTGGTTACGATTACAGCATTTTTGTTGGTTATATTTGCAAGTGAATCGTTGGCTGACACAGTTGGATAAAGAATCGGCCAGCGACCTGCCACAACCGCCACCAGTAACCGCGCTGGCTCGCCATACCGATACTTATGAGGCCGCCTATAACGGGCTGCGAACCTTCGTGTGTATTGTTATTGGTTGTGCATTTTGGATAAATACGCAGTGGAGTTCGGGCAGTGCTGCACTGGCATTGGCCGCGGTAAGTTGCGTGCTCTACTCCGCAACCCCGTCGCCAACCGACAGTATTGCTACACTATTGAAAGCCATTGTTCTGCTTTCTATCGGCTGCTTTATTCTTAAGTTTGGTGTGATGGTACAGATTGATGATTTCTGGCAATTTGCTGCCGTACTGTTCCCCATTTTAATCACCATGCAGATGATGAAACTACAGCATCCGGCCTATGCTTCATTGTGGGGACAATTGATTGTCTTTATGGGTTCTTTCCTAAGTGTAACCAACCCGCCGAGCTATGATTATCAAGAGTTCCTTAATGATAATATTGGTAAATTAGTCGGCGTAATGTTAGCAGGTGTTGCTTTTCAGCTATTGCGCCCCAGTTCTGATAAACGCAAAAGTCGACGTATCATTCGGATGCTCCGCCGCGATTTCATTGATCAGATCAGTAGCCATCCACAACAGAGCCAGAATCAATTCGAATCACTGATTTACCATCGAATTAACCAACTCAATCTCAGTAAAGATCAGTCAGCTCGCCTGTGGCTGCTGCGTTGGGGGATGGTATTGCTCAATTGTAGCCATGTGGTCTGGCAATTACGTGATTGGCAAACCACCTCTGCACCCTTGTCAGCAGTACGGGACGTTTGTATTCACTGCCTGAAGGGGTGTATGGCCGAAAAAGGTGTGCAACCCAGTTCGTTACTCGCAACATTGCAGGAGTTACAACGAATGAGTGCTATTTTGGCTCAATACCCCGATGCCTCTGGGCGGGAACTGGCGGGGCTGATTTGGCGATTATATTGCTCACTGACACAACTGCAACTGGCCCCTCCTGCCGAGGAAAACAAAACTGCGCCAGCCTGAGGCTTACTGGCGCAGAAAAGAAGCTTAAGGCACGTCATAACCCAGTGCAGCACGACGAATGCGGAACCACTGCTGGCGCGTCATCGTCAAGGAGAGTGATGCCCATGCGGCTTTAACCCGCTCTATCTTGCCAGAGCCAATAATCGGCAGCGGTGCTGACGGCAAACGTAGCACCCAGGCATAAACCACTTGCTCAATGCTTGCTGCACCGACTTCGTCAGCTACCGCCTGCAACTCATCACGTAATGCCTGGTACTCCGGGTCGCTGAACAACCTACCGCCACCGAGACAAGACCATGCCATGGGTTTGATACGCAGTTGCTGGCAGGCATCGAGCGTACCATCGACAATAGCAGGCTGATGCAGCGGCGAAATCTCTACCTGATTCGTGACCAGCGAGAATGGCAGGCGTGATTGCAGTAAATTGAATTGCGCAGGGGTAAAGTTTGACACACCGAAATATTTTACTTTGCCGCTTTTGTGCAGTTGGGTGAAGGCTTCTGCCACCTCATCGGCATCCATCAACGGGTCCGGTCGGTGAATCAGCAGTAAATCAAGATAATCAGTGTGCAAATGGGCCAATGATTGCTCAGCACTTGCAATGATATGTGAACTATCCGTAATGTAGTGCCCCAACGCATGTTCCGGTTTAGCCGTGGTGGCAATGCCACATTTACTCACCAGCTCCAGTTGGTCACGCAAGGACGGTTTAAGCCGTAAGGCCTGGCCAAATGCTTGTTCACACTGATAACCGCCGTAAATATCAGCATGATCCGCCGTAGTAATACCCAACTCAATGTGTTGCTCGATAAAAACCAACAACTGCTCAGGCGTCATGCCCCATTCCATCAGCCGCCAATAACCGCAAATCATACGTGAAAATTCAGGTCCAAGCGGAGCCAGTTGGCTACGTGTATCCATTATTAGCTACCTCATCTGTTTATCTACCTATAAGCATACACAACCGGCGGTAAGGTTAAATCCTCCCTGAACCATCAATTCAAGGTCAAACGGGGGCTTAGCGGTAAAATAGCCAGAAATGGTAAAGTTTAAGACCGATTAAGCGCGAATTAGAATAAGGAAGGTTGTTCTGGTAACGGCTCATCGACTTGTTTGTTACCACGCTGCAAGCGCAGTAGACGTTGGCGGCATAAACGCAATACATCCCGTTTCTGCGGGTCACTCATTTTCATCCAATTAAAGCGCTCATCCCTGCTACGCAGGCAGCCACGGCAAAAGCCACGGTCATCTGTTTGGCAGATGCCACGGCACGGACTGGGAATGTCGAAAAACTCAAGTTGCTGAGACACGCTGCCTCCTGCGGCTGATACCTTAATTGAAGACTGCTTCACCGCAGCTGGCAAGTCCAATTTGTTTACGGTTGTAAAAATCCGCTATCAGCGCCGAGGCGCGGCCCTTAACCGCTAAGGTTATCTTAAGTTTCATTCGATACCATTCAGGTAATTAGTGAACTGTAGGATTCCATTTTCACAATGAATGTTCGATATAAGTTACAGTGTAACAGTCTAAGTTTTATCCTGGCCAGTGCACTCTTTTTCACTCTGGGTCATAACGCACTGTTTATTGCGAAAGCCTGGTCGCTGATCCATTTTGACAGCAGTGACAGTTACTTCTTCGCCGCGACAATTCCGGTGGTGATATTTTGCGCACTGAACATCATATTTAGTCTGTTAGCTGTGCCCTTTCTGCATAAGCCAATCATTATTCTATTGCTGTTGGGCAGCGCGGCGGCAAACTATTTTATGTTTAGTTATGGTGCCGTCATTGACGCCAATATGATGCAAAATGCCTTTGAAACCAACTCACAAGAGGCGGCCGCTCTTTTCACTCCCCGTATGGCCCTATGGCTACTGGTGGCGGGTATTATTCCTGCGACCCTGGTCTGCTTTGCCCGTATTCGGGTCAGCCGCCCATGGTGGTATATGTTGGGGCTGCGCGCAGCAAATATTTTGATATCAGCAGTGATTATTCTGTTGGTTGCTGCCCTGTTTTATAAAGATTATGCATCGTTGATTCGTAATAATAAAAACATCGTTAAAATGTTAACCCCATCCAACTTTGTCAGTGGCAGTTTTCAATTCACTAAACACAAATATTTCACCCGTAATCTGCCACTGGTAACACTCGGTGAAGATGCCCATAAAGGCCCATTGATTAGTGGGCAACAAAAGAAAACGCTGGTCATTCTCGTGGTCGGTGAAACTGCCCGTGCAGAGAATTTCTCCTTGGGCGGTTATGGGCGAGAAACCAACCCGAACCTAAAAAAACAAGATGTTACCTATTTCAGCAAAGCATCATCCTGCGGGACTGAAACTGCGGTGTCGGTACCTTGTATGTTCTCGAATATGGCGCGCAAAAATTATGATGCCACCCTCGCCAGTCATCAGGAGGGCTTAATGGATATTCTTGCCCACGCTGGCTTGAATGTCTTATGGCGCGAAAATGACGGGGGTTGTAAAGGTGCCTGCGATCGCATTCCACATCAGGATGTTACCCAATTGCAGCTCACCGCCGATTGCGAGAACGGGGTCTGTTTAGATAACGCATTACTGTATAAATTAGATAATTATATTAATGGGCTACAAGGTGACGGTGTCATTGTCTTACACCAAATGGGCAGCCACGGGCCGGCTTATTATCGCCGCTCAACCCCAGAGATTCGCCAGTTTTCCCCTACCTGTGATAGCAACCAAATTCAGGATTGCACCCCACAGGAATTGGTAAATACCTACGATAACTCTATTCTTTATACCGATGCGATGTTGGGTAACACCATTAAGTTATTGCAACAACACAATAATAACTTTAACACTGCGCTGGTCTATCTCTCTGATCACGGTGAGTCATTAGGCGAAAATGGTATGTATTTGCACGGTACCCCTTATATGTTCGCCCCAAGTCAGCAGACACATATACCATTTCTAATGTGGCTATCACCTGAATATACAAAAAACTATGGCATTGACCGTCAGTGCTTATCATCCAGTGCACAACATGATGAAATATCACAAGATAATCTGTTCCATACCTTATTGGGCATGATGAATATTCAAACCAGTGAATACCAATCAGAACTAGATTTACTACAGAAATGCCGAACCCAGGGCGAAAGAATCAGTCAAAAAAGTCCGTAAAGAGTTAATACCTGATAGTGAGTTTGATGCCAGCGTTTCCCTCCGCTGGCATTTTTTTTCTTGACCTAGACCGATTGGTCTATTACGCTTTGCGACATGAACAAAATACAGCACACACACATAGACACCCGTGAACATCTGTTAGCAACCGGTGAGAGCCTTAGCCTGCGTCTTGGCTTTAATGGTATGGGTCTCAGCCTGTTACTGACCACGGCAGGCATACCGAAAGGCTCGTTTTATCACTATTTCCGTTCTAAGGAAGTTTTTGGTGAAGCGATGCTACAGCGTTATTTTGATCGTTACGACGCTGAAATGGAAAGCCTGCTCACCCATTCACAAGGTGATATGCGCCACCATTTGTTGCACTATTTTGCTCAAGCTATTGCTAACTATTGTGGCAGTGAATGCCACAATGCTTGTCTGGCGGTGAAACTATCAGCAGAGGTAAGTGACTTATCCGAACCTATGCGCCATGCATTGGATATCGGCACTGCCCGTGTGATTGGTCGGTTGCAAGATGCCATTGAAGCCGCTATTGCTGAAGGCTCGCTGCGCATTACGCTCTCACCGGCGGCAACCGCTGAAACACTGTATGCCTTGTGGCTCGGTGCTTCACTGCGGGCTAAAGTGAAACGATCGGTTGCTCCGCTGACCTGTGCGCTAGAAAGTATCGAACTGATTCTACAACCAACCCCATAATCCAATGATTCTGAAGCTAACACCTTTGTTTTTCAGAATTTACCCAGTTGCTAGTTGACTGGTCTATTAATATAGGACGCACCATGAAGACTGCTAAACTGTTCTCCCCTTTGAAAGTTGGCGCGCTCACATTGCCAAACCGCGTATTTATGGCTCCGCTAACGCGCTTGCGCAGCATTGAGCCAGGTGATATTCCAACTCCTCTGATGGCTGAATATTACCGTCAACGGGCCAGCGCCGGTTTGATTATTACCGAAGCCACCCAGATTTCTTTCCAGGCGAAAGGCTATGCGGGTGCTCCAGGGTTACACACTCAGGAACAGTTAAACGCATGGAAAAAAATCACGCAGGCGGTGCATGAAGACGGTGGACATATTGCTGTACAGTTATGGCATGTCGGCCGTATCTCGCACAACAGTTTGCAGCCAGGTCAGCAAGCGCCGGTAGCACCTTCAGCCATTGCCGCGGATACCCGCACCACCGTGCGCGATGAAACGGGAGCCTGGGTACGCATTCCCTGCTCCACCCCACGCGCCCTGGAAACAGAAGAGATCCCTGGCATCATTAATGATTTCCGCCAGGCAACAGCGAATGCCCGTGAAGCTGGCTTTGACTATATTGAATTGCATGCTGCCCACGGCTACCTGCTGCATCAATTTATGTCTCCGGCATCCAATCAACGTACCGACCAATACGGCGGTAGTATTGAAAACCGTACCCGTCTGACATTGGAAGTGGTTGATGCAACAGTAGCCGAATGGGGCGCTGAACATATTGGTATTCGTATTTCACCATTGGGGCCATTCAACGGCTTGGATAATGGCGAGGATCAGGAAGAGGCTGCGTTGTACCTCATTGACGAGTTGAACAAACGTCATATTGCTTATCTGCACATGTCAGAACCCGACTGGGCGGGTGGTAAGCCTTACTCCGACGCATTCCGTGATGCCGTGCGCGCCAAATTCAAAGGTGTGATTGTGGGTGCCGGTGCATACACGGCTGAAAAAGCTGAAGAGCTCATTGATAAAGGGTTTATTGATGCTGTCGCCTTTGGCCGTAGCTATATTTCTAACCCGGATCTGGTAACCCGCCTGCAACAACAGGCTCCGTTGAATGAACCAGATGGTGATACCTTCTATGGCGGTGGCGCAAAAGGTTATACCGACTACCCAACTCTGTGATTCGCCCGTAAATTAAATCATTAAATAACAGCCAGTTAGATTAACCCTCTGACTGGCTGTTTTGTTTATGGCTACAGGTGAGATAACACAAAGAATGGCGCAATCGCCCCCACTACGGATGATGTAATACAACCCCCTATCGACTTGAGTATTTAGTGATTCATTTCGAATTCTTTGGAAACAAGATAAAGCCATTGATTTTGTAAAAAATGACGAGTAGAAACAGAGGAATACTTACAGGGAGGATAACATGGACAGTGCTATTATTGCTGTTTTAACCATCAGTGGAGTGATAGCTTTAGGGGCTATGTCTCCAGGGCCGAGTTTCATCCTTGTTGCGCGAACGGCAATGTCATCCTCACTTAAAAATGCTTTAGCCGTTGCTTTAGGCATGGGCACCGGGTGTGCATTCTTTGCCTTGGTCGCTCTGCTTGGTTTGCAATCTTTGCTACTCACCGTACCTTGGCTATATATGTCACTTAAAATCGGCGGCGGTTTTTATCTCATTTATTTAGCCTTTAAAATGTTTTTCGCGCCTAAAAAAGCAATAAAATTTGAACCCGAGGTTGGCGGACAAACAAGTCTGTCTCGTTCATTTTATATCGGGCTTATTACACAAATTAGTAATCCTAATACAGCACTGGTTTTTGGCGGCATATTTGCCGCAATCCTTACTCAGAATATCGTGGGCTGGATATATATTGTGTTACCTGTTCTGGCATTCTTGATTGACCTCATTTGGTACGCAATCGTCGCTTGTGTCCTGTCCGCCCCGGTACCAAGAAACTATTATATGCGTTTCAAAATATATTTTGACCGTATTGGTGGTTTGGTCATGGCGCTGCTAGGCATCAAACTGATATTTCAGAAGTGACGGTACTCCCCGACACTCAACCGTAAATTAACAGATTGTTTTTTAATGATATTATTTAACATGCAGATGACTAACCACAAGAACGCATAGCGGGAGAGTCGATTAAATTGATCTTCATATCATGGCAAAAAACACGATACTACCCGCAATAACACTCAATACGCCTACTGTGATTAATATACGTATCCATTTAGCACCGTAGCTTAAAGAATAGATTGCTTCAACCACGAAGAGTATTATCGAAAATAAAAAAGAAAATAGGCTTACCAATAAATTAAATAAAGCTTCTGCTATCGCTACAACTAAAGAGTCCATTTAATGATTCATCCATAAGA
>NZ_JAZGQE010000069.1:0-22648 GCF_048593885.1 Yersinia sp. 1252 StPb PI
ATCAAAGACTGTGCTTACAGTTTTACTGAAACGATTAATATTCGTCAGGTATATTTCCAATATTATTATCCCGATATGTTGATTCTGTTATAATGCCTACAAATCTAATCTGGCTATTCGTTGGACTAAACTCACACTTAGCTCACTGGTTTTAAAGCTTTTTTTCTATGACGTCTTTCAGCGCTCGGCATTCCAGACTCAGATCGGCAAACCTCTGCTTCAGACGACGATTCTCGCCCTCAAGATCTTTGATCTTTTTGATATCAGTGGTTTCCATACCGCCTACTTTACCTTCCTGTTGTAATAGCTGGCTCAAGAGATAGCGGCCTTATGACACTCGATCCGGCCATCTTCGACAGATTTTAGAACGGCGATGATTTGGTGCTTAGTGAATCGGATCTTGCGCATCGTGATCTTCTCAGTGACATAATCTGTATATCGGAAGATCTCTAAAAGTGAGTGGGTCGCTTTGATGGGGTACCTATGTAACAGCTTGAGGCAAGGGCTCAATTAGCCTTGCTGGTTTGACACGAGAGGAAGCTCTGTGGTAACCATAACACGTAACAAAGCCCACTTAATTTAACAAGTGAGCTAATTGATTGCTAACTATTTTTACAATCCATGTGACGAAATTACGAAGTATCGTATTCCTGCCTAATCACCTGCTTGTTAAGACTGATGTTCAGCCGCAGTAACAAACAAGCTTAAATAGTGGTGCCCGGACTCGGAATCGAACCAAGGACACGGGGATTTTCAATCCCCTGCTCTACCGACTGAGCTATCCGGGCAACGGGGCGCATTAAACCGTATTGGCGGCAAGTCGTCAATGAGTTTCTCTTATAAAGGCGATCGGTTGCTCTCTTTTCATGCAAAAATAGCGAGAAAACTGTTGGGAAGTTAATTTTTATGGTGCATCTACATATTTCATCTACTTGATTTATAGATTTTTTATTTTTTAGTGTGTTAAATAACAATGGCTTAGATATTCACTAAAAGTGCATTTTTATTGGCCTACAAGGTTGAACCTGCCGGCAAAACATGCAATTATTGCGAAAATTTAGCGTTACTATTCATCCCTCTAATCCATATCATTTCGATTAAGTAAGCAGGAGGCGGTTATGACAGTAGTAGACTATTCAATGCATAATGAGCGCTTCTCATGCTATTTCTCCTGTTTATCTGCTGTTAAGTTCCTTGTTACTTCCATGCGGTAAGGCTATCTGTCGCTCACTGTTAGGCATTATTAAAAATAGAGCTGGATCTCTGATTTTACTGATGTCTATTGGTCGATGCGAAGACCAGTTAACTCACTATTCTAGCTTCTATTTGAGCGAGTGATCGTGTGCGTAATAGATATCAATTTGCCGGCATTGCATAAAATCTTCACCTTATGCGATGTCATATACATGCCAAAATGGCAGCCTCATACCTGACCGTTTGAGAGTAAGTGACATGACACTATTAAAAATAGCAACAAGTGCTCGTTTGGCTTCTTATATAGAAAGCCAACGGGGAATGGTATACCTCAATCAAACTGATTTTACTGATGTTGCCGCTGTGGTGATGTCGGTTGAAGATGCCAATGCCGGTATATTGTCAAAGTTGCATGATCTGGGTTTTGCTATTCCTACTTTTGTTGCTGTCACGGCACAACAGACGGTTTCTGCCGATTATTTGCCTCTGATTAAGGGGATTATTACGCTCGGCGAAGCAAACAAAGCTTTTTACAATGCTCAGGTAGAGGCTGCCGCCAGTGAATATCAAAAAAATCTATTACCGCCATTTTTCTCAACATTGAAAAAATATGTCGAGATGAATAATTCAACTTTTGCTTGCCCAGGGCATCAGGGTGGCGAGTTTTTCCGTAAGCATCCTGCCGGTCGCCAGTTTTTTGAATTTTATGGCGAGACCATTTTCCGTTCAGATATGTGCAACGCAGACGTCAAACTGGGTGACTTGCTGATCCATGAAGGTGCAGCTAAAGATGCACAAAAATATGCAGCTAAGGTCTTCAATGCGGATAAAACCTATTTTGTTTTGAATGGTACATCGGCTGCGAATAAGGTCGTGACTAATGCCTTATTGACCCGTGGTGATTTGGTATTGTTCGATCGTAATAACCATAAATCCAACCATCATGGTGCGCTGATTCAGGCTGGGGCGACACCAATCTATTTGGAAACGGCCCGCAACCCGTTCGGTTTTATTGGTGGTATTGATGCTCATTGTTTCGACGAGCGTTATTTACGCCAGCAATTGCGGGACGTTGCGCCAGAAAGAGCAGAAGAGGCGCGGCCATTCAGATTGGCGATCATTCAGTTGGGTACCTACGATGGCACGGTGTATAACGCACGTCAGGTGGTTGATACTATTGGTCATTTGTGTGATTACATTCTGTTTGATTCTGCGTGGGTAGGTTACGAACAGTTTATTCCGATGATGAAGGATTTCTCACCGCTATTGCTGGATTTAAATGAAAATGACCCTGGGATTATTGTGACTCAGTCAGTGCACAAGCAGCAGGCTGGTTTCTCCCAAACCTCGCAGGTACATAAAAAAGATAATCATATCAAAGGGCAAAAACGGCACTGTAATCATAAACGTTTTAATAATGCATTTATGTTGCATGCCTCAACCAGCCCGTTCTACCCATTATTTGCTGCACTGGATATTAACGCCAAAATTCATTCTGGTGACAGTGGCCGCCGCATGTGGATGGATTGTGTCAAGTTGGGCATCGATACGCGTAAACTATTATTAGAACGCTGCTCAATGTTGCGGCCATTTATTCCTCCCACTGTCGGTGGTAAAAATTGGCAAGATTACGATACGGACGTTATTGCTAATGACACACGTTTCTTTAATTTTGTGCCTAATGAACGTTGGCATGGCTTTGAAGGGTATAACCAAGACCAATATCTGGTTGATCCTTGTAAGTTATTACTGACGACACCAGGTATTGATGCTAACAGCGGCCAATATACCCAATTTGGTGTTCCGGCAGCGATACTGGCTACCTTCTTGCGTGAAAATGGCATTGTGCCGGAAAAATGCGATCTGAATTCAATTTTGTTCCTGCTAACACCGGCAGAAAATCCAGCAAAAATGGCACATCTGGTTGATATGCTGGCTCAGTTTGAGCGCTACGTGGAGCAAGATGCTTTATTGTGTGATGTATTACCGACGATATACCGTAAGAATGAAGAGCGCTATCGCGGCTATACTCTACGCCAGTTATGTCAAGAAATGCATGATCTCTATGTCAGCTATGATGTTAAACAACTGCAAAAGGATATGTTCCGCAAAGCCAGCTTACCGCCGGTATTAATGAACCCGCAAGATGCCAATATCCAGTTTATTCGCGATAATATCGAGCTAATCCCTATTGCCGAGGCTGAAGGGCGCATTGCTGCTGAAGGCGCACTCCCTTATCCACCTGGCGTATTGTGCGTGGTGCCAGGTGAAATGTGGGGCGGGGCGGTACAGCGTTATTTCCTGGCGTTGGAAGAGGGGATTAATTTATTGCCCGGCTTCTCGCCTGAATTGCAGGGCGTTTATATCGAAAAAGGTGATGTAGAGTGGCGGCGTATCTTTGGTTATGTCATTACGCCGTAAACTGAAGTACTGATAGACAGCCAATGAGAGCATCGGCTGTCTATCAACCAGTTATTACAAATTAGGCTCATCAATAACCTAAATAGCGTGCGACTAAAACTGTGCCGGAAATCAGCAATAAGATATTTATTAATCGGATAAGCTGGTCGCGACTTATCCCTAAACTGATTTTATTGGCGATAACCAAACCAACTAACATCCCCGGTACCAACAGTAGTACCATCCATAAAATAGATAGGTCCATGTAGACCCCTGCCAGCGTAAACAAAATAACTCGCGTGAGGGTACTCAGGCCGATAAGCGTGGTCTGGGTAATCCGCAAATTATCTTTGCTGGCTATTCTGCCGGATAAATAAATAGCATAGATAAACCCGCCGCTGCCAAATAGCGCACTGAAGATACCGCCAATCAAGCCAAAAGGAATGGCGGCAACAGGTTTGAATTGCCCTTGTGGTTTACGCCGGCTAAGGGCGTAAATGGCATATAAAATGACAAATATGCCGAGCGCCAGTAGCAAAATATCAGGGCGAGTACGTAGCAGTAACGTCGCGCCGATCAGACTACCAATAATCATTAGTGGGACTAATCGCTTAAGTTCAGCAAGGTCGGCATGACGGCTATGGCGAGCTACATTGGTAATGGCTGCAAACATATCGACAATTGCCAATAATGGGACAATCTTAGCGACAGGAATAAATAGCGCTAATATCGGACTGGCAATTAATGCAGAACCAAATCCTGTAATACCAAAGATGATATAAGCGATGACCATAGTGGAGAAGATTACCACCATTTCAAACAGGGTAAGTCCAAAGTCCATTTGTTCAATCTGCCGATAGTAGGGATAGGATGATTAGCCATACTATAAACATTTTATTGAGAATGGTTGTTATTCAAATGTGCACTTTTGTCAGGCGATCACACTTTAGACATAAAAATGACACTGTGGGTGGAGCCTGCCATTTCAGTTTCCCTTCGTTGGCGTTGCAGGGGGGATTAGCCACCTGCAACGCCAATTTCTTTGGCTATAAAATCCGCTATTAAACAAAACTAGTGGCGGCGATAACTCTTCTGCGCGCTGTTCACTTTCACCAGATAACGGCGAGATTCGCCTGAAGGGTGTTTAGTGGTCAGCGTTTGGAATACATCACCAGGAGCCATATTGTTGATAATATTAACAGCCTGGTTCTTATCGCTGGAGAATACCCGCAATACGCTACCTGCTCCGCCGTTATAAGAGGTAATAACAGCATAACGCCGTGAGGTGGCATTCTGAATTCCGCCTAGATAGGTATTTTGCAGAATTGACAGATATGCCGTACCGGCATCAATATTATTTTCTGGATCAAACAGATAGCTACGGCTTGGCTGGCCACTTTTGCCCTTCATTTTGAACACATCTCGCCCGGCAGTATGCTGCACAACTTGCATCAGACCCAACGCATCAGAGCCACTGACCGCATATGGGTTGAAGCTAGATTCTGTTTGCATAATTGCCAGGATCAATGACTCTTCGACGCCATAACGCTCCGCTGACTGGCGCACCAGTGGCAGGTATTTATGGGCACGTTGATCCAGATGGTTAGGAACCAATTGCAAGGTGACCGACCAGATAACATGCAGGCCGGAAGTGCGTTTTTGCATTCTGGTTTGTAGCAGATAATCAGCAAAATGGGCCGCGCGCCATTCCCAACGGATCGGCTGGCCATTGTTATCTAGCACCTGCCCATAGAGGAAGGGCTCTTTACTGATCTGAATATCGTTAACATCCGAATAGAGGTCGATAGAGCCAGGATCATCACCCATTAAAAGTGTGGTAATAATCGCCTGACGCAAGTGAGCCGCCGGATCTGTCGTGGCAATGGTTTCAACCGTAATCGTACCGGCATCGAAGTTGATATGGCTGCGGGTTTGATATTGATCCGTATACTTAACGTAATCTTTTGGACCCGCGATTAAGACTTCTTTTAATCCCCAAATATTTTCAATGTTATGGGCAAATTGGCCCATTAAAATCTCAAAACCGTTGGTATCTTTGACATAGGCTTCGTTTTCTGTTTGATTCTTATTGCCTGAGCAAGACACTAACAATGGTGCAATTATCAGCAAAGCTAAAATTTTCTTCATCTTACAAGCCATATCTTGATGAGGAATAACAACGGGGCCAGCGCAGACCCCGTGTGGTTACTTACTCGGTGGAGTATAACCTTCAATATGAACATCCTGCCCTTCGAACAGAAAGTTAACCATCTCCTGCTCTAACAGTTTGCGGTCTTCCACATTCATCATGCTCAGTTTTTTCTCGTTAATCAGCATGGTTTGCTTGGTTATCCATTGTGACCAAGCTTCTTTTGATATTTCGTTATAGATACGTTTGCCAATCTCACCTGGATAGAGCTGAAAATCTTGCCCCTCAGCATCATGTTTTAAAAATGTGCAAAAAATTGTTCTGCTCATGCTAAATCCTCTTCTATGGCGCTATTCCCTTCATACTTGACGTTGCAGGGGGTTAGCTATGTTGGTCACTCGGCTGTTTTGCCAACTGATGTAATAGGCGTTCAACTGGGGCCGCCAATCCTACCGCGGGTGGTTGAGCTAAGTTATACCAGAGACCTGCACCATCATCCATGCATCCACGGGATGACGCCGTATTCAGCCACATGGGGACAATATCCAGATGGAAGTGGCTGAAGGTATGACGAAAAGCAGTTAACTGCTGCAAACTGCTGCTGGCAATACTTTGTTGCTGCAACCAACGCTCCAGTTCGGCTGGTTCAGAAAATTGCGGGAAGCAAAATAGACCACCCCATAGACCTACTGGCGGGCGCTGTTCGAGCCATACCTGCGATCCGTTTTGCATCAACAAAAAGTAAGCTGTTTTTTCCGGTAACGTCTGTTTGGGTTTTTTACCGGGGTAGCGCGCCCAACTGTGATTAGCATAAGCCATACAACCGGTATTCAGTGGGCAAAGCTCACACTTGGGCTTAGAACGGGTGCACACCGTGGCACCTAAATCCATCATCGCCTGATTAAACTGACCTACGCCTTTGGCTGGCGTAACATCTTCACTGATTTGCCACAGGCGGCCTTCGACTTCCTTTTTACCGGGCCATCCCTCAACAGCGTAACAACGGGCCAGCACTCGTTTGACGTTACCATCTAAAATAGGAAAATGTTTCCCTAATGAGAGCGACAAAATAGCGCCCGCAGTTGAGCGCCCAATCCCCGGCAGTGCGAGAATCTCGTCAAAAGTAGTAGGGAACTCGCCTTGATGGCGTTCAACAACTGTTTGGGCGGCTTTATGCAGATTTCTGGCACGGGCGTAGTAACCCAGCCCGGTCCATAAATGCAGAACTTCATCCAACGGTGCCGCAGCCAACGCACTGATATCAGGGAAGCGCAACATAAAACGTTGGAAATAGGGAATGACGGTCGCAACCTGAGTCTGTTGCAACATCACTTCTGACAACCATACCTGATAAGGTGTTTTATCCAATTGCCACGGCAAGGTTTTGCGACCAAAGCGTTGGTACCACTCAAGTACCTCGTGCGCGAACTGTTGCGCTTGCATCATAAGTTGGTATCAATATCCGGCAGGTAATAAATTAGAGCTGGATTGCAGCATAGAGTTCTCACCCTGTAAACCCCCTTCGTACTTGAAGCGACAACTGTGTTAGCCGCACTCACGCACCCGAATCACTGACTTTAATCGGCCACTTTGGTTATATCTACGTTATTTACTGCTTAATTTTGTACTTATGGCGCCCAGAGTTGATAAACTACCGTATCTTTGCATAATGCGCGTTCACATACGCAATCAACAGACAGAAAGTACCATGATAAATGACGTCATATCCCCGGAATTTGATGAAAACGGCCGAGCCATGCGCCGTATTCGTAGTTTTGTCCGTCGTCAGGGGCGGCTGACCAAAGGTCAACAACTGGCGCTAGATAGCTACTGGCCGGTGATGGGCGTGGAATATCAAGCAACGCCGGTTGATGTAAACGCCTTGTTTGGCCGCGAAGCTCCGGTGGTACTGGAAATCGGTTTCGGCATGGGGACTTCACTGGTGACCATGGCTGCCAGTAATCCGCAGCAGAATTTTCTGGGGATAGAAGTGCATTCTCCGGGGGTTGGTGCTTGTTTGGGGGCTGCTCACGAGGCGGGACTAAGCAACTTGCGGATTATGTGTCATGACGCGGTTGAAGTGCTGGAAAATATGATTCCAGATGCTTCACTGGATATGGTACAGCTATTCTTCCCTGACCCATGGCACAAAGCGCGCCATAATAAGCGTCGTATCGTCCAGACGCCTTTTGTTGAATTGGTGAGAAGTAAATTAAAAGTGGGTGGCGTGTTCCATATGGCGACCGACTGGCAACATTATGCGGAACATATGCTGGAAGTGATGTCAGGTGTAAACGGATACCGCAACCTTTCAGAACAAAATGATTATGTTCCTCGTCCGGACTCGCGTCCGCTGACAAAATTTGAATTACGTGGCCAGCGTCTGGGACATGGCGTTTGGGATCTGATGTTTGAGAGGAAAGAATAATGGCTAACAATCGTAGTCGTCGTTTACGCAAGAAGATGCATATCGACGAGTTTCAGGAATTGGGTTTCTCCGTACAGTGGACCTTCCCTGAAGGGACTGGTGTTGATGTAATTGATGAAACTGTCGATGCTTTTATCGATGAAGTCATTGAAGCCAATGGTCTGGCATTTGATGGTAGTGGCTACTTGCAGTGGGAAGGTTTGATTTGCCTGCAAGAGATCGGTCATTGCACTGATGAGCACCGTGCATTGGTTACTAAATGGCTGGAAGCTCGCAAGTTGAAAAATGTAGAAACCAGTGAGTTATTTGATATCTGGTGGGATTGATCTTCCGGTTTAACGGCAGATAATTAATAAGGGCGCCTAAGCAGGCGCCTTTGTTTTTATCAGGCATGGCTAGTGGAAGCTGTTACTAAGTTCTATTGGGAGCATTTTTTTGGCAAAAATTTTAGAGGTAGCAACAATCTTAAATAATGCCTTACTGGCAGATATCTTACAGCAGGTTCGCCCGCTGATTGGTCAGGGGAAGGTTGCTGATTATATTCCCGCATTAGCGGAGGTCGCGGCAGATAAGCTGGGCATTGCTGTGTGTACGCTGGATGGCGAGATTTTTCAAGCCGGAGATGCTGATGAACGCTTCTCTATCCAATCAATTTCGAAAGTGTTAAGTCTGACTCTGGCATTATCCCGTTACGGCGAGCAAGAGGTGTGGCAGCGGGTAGGCAAAGAGCCCTCCGGCCAGCCCTTTAACTCACTGGTTCAGCTAGAATTAGAGAAAGGTAAACCACGCAATCCTTTTATTAATCCAGGGGCGCTGGTGGTATGCGATATGTTACAAAGCCGCTTGAGTGCGCCGAAACAGCGGATGTTGGAAGTGGTGCGCCAGCTCGTGAGCGATGATAGCATCAGCTACGATCCTCGAGTGGCTCGTTCTGAGTTTGAACATTCAGATCGTAACGCGGCTATCGCATATCTGATGAAGTCTTTTGATAATTTTGATAACGATGTGCTGACGGTACTGCAGACCTATTTCCACTACTGCGCCCTGCGCATGAGCTGTGTCGAACTGGCTCGCTGTTTTGTCTATCTGGCGAATCAGGGGCGCAGTATTGGTAGGCATAGCCCGCTGATTACGCCGATACAGGCGCGGCAAATTAATGCCTTGATGATTACCAGTGGCATGTACGATGGGGCGGGTGAATTTGCCTTCCGCGTTGGTATGCCGGGCAAATCTGGGGTAGGTGGTGGCATTATCGCCATTGTGCCGGATGAGTTGTGTATTGCGGTGTGGTCACCAGAATTGGACCATGCGGGGAACTCTCTTGCCGGAACTGCTGCCTTAGAGCTATTGGCACAGCGGATTGGCCGCTCCATTTTTTAAAACAGCGCTTCAGGAGTCTTATGTTACATAAAATGAAAGCATTACGAACGGCAGCCCTGACGGTATTGATGCTGACTGCCGGACAGGTGCAAGCTGAATATCAGTGCAGTGTAAAACCGCAGGATGATGTGATTATCAGCCCGCAATCTGTGCAGATAGTGGGAGCCAGCGGTAATTTGCAGATTTCGCCTGATGGCGATGTTACCCGTAATGGTAAAACACTGACGCTGACCGACGCGCAGCGCCAACAGGCGTTCCGCTACCAGACTGCGTTGCGCAAAGATTTGCCGTGGATAGATCAGGGCGCGCAACAGCATCTTGAAAAAGCACGAGTTTCTTTGGATAAAGTGATTGTTCAACAACTGGGGAGCAGCAGTAATGTGCGCAACCGGCTCACCACATTGAATGATCAACTAAAGCAACAGATGAACCGTATCATTGAGAAACGTAGCGATGGTTTAACCTTCCATCATCAGGCCATCGATCAGGTAGAAAAAGATGGTCGCCAGTTGGTACAGCAAAGTATGGGCGGTGTGTTGCAAGATAGCTTGAACGAGATGGGGGTTAAGCAGGCGACTAGTGGTAGTGGCGGTAATAATCCGTTGCAAGCCATTATGGGCAATTTGGGTGGGTTACAACAGGCTATTCAGAACGAATGGAATAATCAGGAACAGGAGTTCCAGCAGTTTGGCCATGAAGTCTGTGGGCGGGTGACGACACTGGAGCAGCAGCGTAAGGATTTACTTAAGTCGCTGAACTAAATCCCCTTGATATTCAATCCATTGGGGGTTAGCTAAAGCAGGTTTAGGCTGTGGGCTTCGCCTGAACCTGCTTTTTTACGCATTAGATTTACAAAAAAAGTTCTAGCAGTGAATTAAGGAATAATTTTCCTTTCTCGGTAATCTGCCAGTACTCCTCTGTTTCGATTAAATACCCTTTGGCCAATGCCTCGTCTAACTGTGGGCGAATAGTGCTTTCAGCCAGACCAGTGAAGTGGTAGAAATCTGCCCGTGGTGCGGCTTCTAATAACCGGAAACGGTTCATAAAGAACTCAAAAGGCCGGTCAGCCGTTTCCACTTCATACTGTTTATCCAGATATTTACCCTGCATGAAGCCACGGGGATGTTTGGTCTTTATCGTCCGTAGGATGCGGCCATCGCTAAACGTGACTTTACCGTGCGCCCCGCAGCCAATTCCCAGATAATCACCAAAGCGCCAGTAATTGAGGTTATGTTGGCATTGGTAGCCCGGTTTGGCATAGGCCGAGGTTTCATACTGCTGATATCCGGCAGCAGTAAGTAATTGATGTCCTTGCTGGAAAATATCCCACAGTGCATCGTCATCGGGCAAAACCGGCGGGCGTGAACTAAAACCAGTATTAGGTTCAATCGTCAGTTGATACCAAGATAAATGTGGCGGATCCAGTGCGATAGCTTGGCGCAAATCATCCAGCGCCTCTTCCAGTGTTTGATCAGGCAAGCCGTGCATTAAATCCAGATTAAAGCTACGTAAATTCAGTGAGGTTGCCAGCTCTGCGGCTCGTTTAGCTTCATCTGGCCCATGAATCCGCCCAAGACGCGTTAATTTCTGTGCGCTAAAGCTTTGTACGCCGATGGAGATACGGTTAATACCGGCGCGTTGATAGCCGCTGAAGCGGTCAGCTTCGACAGCGCCTGGGTTTGCTTCCATGGTGATTTCAGCACCGGCTGCAAGGGGTAATCTGGCACGCACACCATCAAGCAGTTGTTGCATCGCTGCGGCACTGAGTAAACTCGGGGTGCCACCACCAATAAAAATAGTGCTAATTTCACGACCACTGGCCAGTGGTACGTCGGCATCAAGATCCGCTAATAAGTGCTCTACATATTCCTGATGAGGAACATCACCTTTCAGTGCATGAGAGTTAAAGTCACAGTAAGGGCACTTCTGCACACACCAGGGAATATGAATATAGAGACTGAGCGGAGGTAACTTAAGCATTACGCAGCGCATCCAGCATCAGTTTCAGCGCCTGACCACGGTGTGATACTGCGTGTTTTTCTTCACGAGTTAATTCTGCAGCGGTTTTACCCAACTCTTTTACATAAAAAATTGGGTCATAGCCAAATCCTGCCTCCCCTACGGGGTGGTGAGCAATCACTCCCGGCCATTGGCCGTGAAACACTAAAGGTGTTGGGTCTTCAGCATGGCGCATATAGACCAGCACGCAGTGGAATTGGGCACCACGTTGTGCATCAGGGGTATCTTTCAACGCCACTAGCAGTTTTTCGAGGTTATCTTGATCACTGGCATCAGTACCCGCGAAGCGTGCGGAGTAAATCCCTGGTGCGCCACCTAGCGCATCAACAGCAAGGCCCGAGTCATCGGCGATAGCAGGCAAACCGGTAATTTGTGCGGCATGGCGCGCTTTTAATATGGCATTTTCGATAAAAGTTAAGCCAGTTTCATCGGCGGATTCTACGCCTAGTTCGGTTTGTGCGACCACATCCAAACCAAAATCGGCTAGCAAATTTGCCAACTCACGCACTTTGCCGGGGTTACCGGTGGCTAATACTATTTTTTGCATGGAGGGATCCTGAATTTTATTAGAGCTGACAGTTATTCTTGCGGAAGTCTCTATCACTCGAGCAGTGCCGCAACTTCTGGCGGGATCTGTTGCGGATTAACAATTTTGATCTGTTTGTGCCGCCCCTGTTCACCTTTTTCGATAACTACCTGGCTTTTCGCTACCCGAAATTGTTTAGCGATAAACTTGATCAAGTGGGTATTAGCTTGGCCATCTACCGGTGGGGCGGTAATGGCGATTTTAAGTTCATCGCCATGTAAACCGACTATCTGATCACGGCTGGCTTTGGGCTGAATATATAGCCTCAGAACCAGCCCGTCCAGCAAGGGCGTTACTGCACTCACAGCATAACCCAAAGCTCGCCTAACATATCCATACCTAAGAAGTTGATCAGATACAGGATAAGAATAACGATCATCGCCGAAAAATCGATACCGCCCATGGCAGGCAAGATGCGGCGAATCGGAGCCATTAAAGGCTCAGTCAACTGATACAGCAGATAGTCCATTGGACTACGGCCCTGACTCACCCAACTCATCAATGCACGGATAATCATTACCCAGAAAATCAGGTAACCGGCAGCTTTAAACAGTGCAATAACACCAAACAGCAGATTATAAGGGTTGAGTGAGATAGCACCGCTACCAATCAGCAGCAACAGTGGGAACTTAATGGTCATCAGCAGGTATGCCAGCAGCAGTGATGCGCTGTCGATTGGCCCCATGGAAGGAATTATCCGACGCAATGGACCAATAATCGGCTGGGTAATTTTCACCACAAATTGTGAAAATGGGTTGTAGAAATCGCTATGAACCCACTGCATCCAGATACGCAACAGCAGTACCATCACATACAGGTCAATGACCGTTTTGGCCAAAAAAGTCAGCGTTAGCATGAGTTGCTTTAGTCCTTATCCTTAATATTGGATATACACAAATAGAGAATCTATCAGCGTACTTTATAAGCCCCTATCTTAACGAGAAAGCAATAAGGGTAGTGTCGGATTTTGTAAATTTTGTCGTAGTTAGAACAGCTTTTCCATTTCTTTCGCCCGTTTGATAGCGGCTTGCATGGCGCTGGCAACAGTTTCTGGTAAATGCTGCTCGTTAAATACCCTAATTGCCTCGGCCGTCGTCCCTCCTTTCGAGGTCACCTGTTCACGTAGTGTCGAAAGTGGCAATTGCGGGTTAGCTTCCACGAGTGCAGTCGCTCCAGAGGCGGCTTGTTGCACCAGTAGGCGTGCGGTTTCACTATCAAAACCTAACCGTTCGGCTTCCTGTTGCATTGCTTCCATAAACAGGAAGAAATAGGCCGGTGCACTGCCTGCTGCGGCAATAACGTTGTTGATGCCGTTTTCATCATTCACCCAACAGACTTTTCCTACTGAGCTCATCAGCGAGGCGGTAAAGTTACGATCGTCCTGTGAAACCTGCTCTGGTGCATATAGGCCGCTCATCCCTTTACCCACCAGAGATGGGGTATTAGGCATAATACGCACCAAATTGAGTTTATCCCCCAATAGCGCATAGAAACGTGCAACCTGAATACCCGCAGCAATGGAAAGTACCAGTTTGCCGGTGAAATCGACATTATCTCGCAATGCCTGACATACATCGGCCATTAATTGAGGTTTAACCGCTAAGACGATCACCTCAGCCTTTTGTGCTTGAGCGTTATTATCATCACTACTGATGACACCAAATTCAGCGGCCAGAGCATCACGATTTTTAGCTGAAGGTGCGCAAACGCTGATCATTTTAGCGGGATAACCACCGGCAACCAACCCTGCAATAATTGCGCGAGCCATATTGCCAGCGCCAATGAATGTTATGTTGCGATGTTGCATCAATTTCTCCTATGCCCTTGGTACTTAAAGCCGCAGCCCGAAGGTGTTAATTAACATTAGCGGCTCTGACGCTAATGACTCTGGGGGTTAAGCGCGGGTACCAAAAATGGCGGTACCAATACGCACTAATGTACTTCCGGCACTAATAGCGGCTGCCATATCATCTGTCATGCCCATAGAAAGCGTATCCATCTGAGGGTAGCTGGCTTTTAAAGTCAAGAAAGCCTGATGCATTTGCTCAAATACCGCCAGTTGTCGCGGATAATCGCTTTCCGGTGCCGGAATAGCCATCAATCCGCGTAAATTCAGGTTAGGCAGCTCACTAATACTGGCTGCTAATGCGGGTAGCTCTGTTAAGGCAATCCCAGATTTACTTTGTTCATCACTGATATTGACCTGAATCAGTACGTTCAGTGCGGGCATTGCAGCTGGGCGCTGAGTGCTTAGGCGCTGCGCTATCTTCAGCCGATCAACGGTATGACACCAGGCAAAATTTTCTGCCACTAACCGGCTTTTATTGGATTGCAGCGGGCCAATAAAGTGCCATTCAAGATCGGCGCTATTGGCAAAGTAGTGGATTTTATCTACCCCTTCCTGCACATAGTTTTCACCAAAAGCATATTGCCCTGCCACGATGGCTTCTTCGATAGCGCTCACAGGTTTGGTTTTACTAACTGCAAGCAATGTCACTTCTTCTGGAGAGCGTGCGCAATTGTGTGCAACTGTTGCGATCCGCGCTCTGACATCCTGTAGATTCTGCTCAATTGTGCTCATATGGACCCAGGAGTTTGATATGGATTTCACCAGTCTGGATGATAAAAACACAGACCAGGATAACCCTGTATTTAGCGATGGCACAGCTAAATGCATTGACTTAGAAAGCCCCGAACATACCGATGATGGCTTTGATGAACAGGACTTCGCAAATAAGGTGGCGGCTAGTGTAAATCATAACGCATCGGATCTGCACCTTTGTACCGGTTATCACCCGGTATTACGTATTGATGGCGTACTGAAAACCTTCACTCACTGGCCACGGGTGAGTGTCAACTGGCTCAATAAGCTCAGTCGGCACTTATTAAGCGAGGCGCAGCATCGCCGATTGCGGGAAATGGGGCAGGTGGATTGTGCTTATACGACAATTAGTGGACAACGGCTACGGGCTAATATTTTTCAGCAACAGCAGGGGCAATCGGTAGCTTTTCGTATTATCTCTGCGGCATGCCCATCACTAGAGGAGTTGGATGTCCCACCGATTATTCACCAACTCGTTGAGCAAGATAATGGGTTGATTCTGGTTACCGGTGCGACAGGTAGTGGTAAGTCCACGACATTAAGCGCGATGATCAGTGCCATCAATCAGCATCAGGCTCGTCATATCATTACGCTTGAAGATCCGATTGAGTTTGTTCATAGCAGTCTTTCATGTTTGATCCAGCAACGGGAGCTGGGGAGCCATACCCAATCTTTTAGTCATGCCTTAACTGGAGCATTGCGTCAGGATCCCGATATCATTTTGTTGGGTGAGTTACGTGATCTGGATACGATTCGTTTAGCTCTGACTGCCGCTGAAACGGGGCATTTGGTGCTGGCTACGCTACATACTCGTACAGCAACACAGGCAATTGATCGGCTGGTTGATGTTTTCCCTGCGGCAGAGAAAGCCACTATTCAGGCACAATTGGCAGCGAGCTTACGTGCGGTTATCGCACAAAAGTTATGTAATAAAACAGCCGGTGGGCGCATTGCCGTTTTTGAAATTCTGATACAAACCACTGCCGTCAGCCATTTGATTCGTGAAGGTAAATCCTATCAGCTCCCGAATGTGATACAAGCTGGTGCGCAATCGGGGATGCAAACCTTTGAGCAAGGGATGGTACAGCGGGAGAAGCAGGGGATATTGGCAGAGCATAATGTTAGTCAATTAACATAGCGCCGCTAACCAACAGTAAGTGATTCGGGTGAATGAGAGCCGCTAACACTGCCACGGCTCCAAGTAAGAAGGGTAATTATGCTGACGGGATCTGCTGAGTAATACAGTGAATATTCCCCCCACCGAGCAGGATCTCGCGGGCGGGAACACCGGTAATAACAAAGTCTGGGAACATCTGCTGCAACAGATCTTGCGCCACGCCATCGGTACGATCATCTAACAACGGGTAAATAATTTGTTGGTTACTGATCAAAAAGTTGACGTAAGAGCCAGCCAGTCGTTCACCAGCGGTACGGGGAACCGCATCGGTGGATAGCACATCGAAAGTCTCTTCTTCGGTGTTATACAGCGGGCCGGGAGCTGGTAGTTTCCAGATTTTTAGCTTGCGGCCTTTGGCATCAACCGCATTGGATAACACATCAAAAGCAGCAACTGATCGTGCGTACTGTGGATCCTGTTGATCGTCGGTCCAATGTAGGGCAACTTCACCCGGGCGAACAAAACAGCACATATTGTCGATATGACCATCAGTTTCATCGTTATAGACGCCATCTTGCAACCAGATGAAGTGTGTAACACCCAGGTATTCACGCAATAACTGTTCAATCTGCACTTGATTCAGATGCGGATTGCGGTTTGGATTCAGCAAACATTCAGCGGTGGTTAGCAGAGTGCCTTCACCATCGGTATGAATCGAACCACCTTCTAATACCAGTGGGGCGCTGTAATGGGCGTTATGCAGGAAGTCACTCACTTGAACGGCAACTTTCTCATCTTGTTGCCAGTTGGCATACAGGCCACCGTTAAGGCCGCCCCATGCGTTGAACTGCCAATCCACAGCGCGGCGTTCACCGCTACCGTTAATCACCATCGTCGGGCCGGTGTCACGCATCCAGGCATCATCACTGGCCATTTCGACCAATGTTACGTTAGCAGGTAGGGTTGCTTTAGCCTGAGCCATAAATTCAGCTGGCACGCCCATAAATACGGGGGTTGTACCGCTGATGGCCTCAGCGACTTTGGCAAACGTCTGCTGAGCGGGAGTCCCCTTGCCACGCCAGTTATCTTGACGATATGGCCACAGCATCCAGACCGCATCCTGCTTTGCCCACTCGGCAGGCATAAAGAAGCCATCCTGCTGCGGTGTGCCGGGCAGGGCTTGTGAAGCTGAAGCTTGTAAAATCGCATCTTGTGCAGACATAAATTATCTCCGGGTCTTGCCGTCAGAAGTGGCTAAAGCTTGATACATTTCTGGGCGGCGATCGCGGAACAAGCCCCATGAAGCGCGCTGGGCAGCGATTTCTTGTAAATCAAATTCATGTACCAAAACAGCCTCATCCGTTTTGTTGGCCTGAGCCAGCAGAGCGCCAGTCTGGTCAGCAATGAACGAGGATCCGTAGAAGGTCATTTCCAGGCCCGCTATAAATTTACTTTTCTCGGTACCGATACGGTTAGATGCAATTACGGGCACCAGGTTTGCAGCGGCGTGGCCCTGCTGTACGCGGGTCCAGTGTGGTTGGCTATCGATTTCAGGATAGGCCGGTTCAGAACCAATCGCGGTCGGGTAGAAGATGATTTCCGCACCAAGCAGTGCCAGACTACGGGCCGTTTCCGGGAACCACTGATCCCAACAGATGCCAACGCCTACTTTGGCATAACGGGTTTGCCAGACTTTAAAACCGGTATCGCCTGGAATAAAGAATTGTTTTTCCTGATAAGCCGGGCCGTTAGGAATATGGGTCTTACGGTATACATCTAACACCGAGCCATCAGCATCAATCATAACCAGCGAGTTATAATAAGCATTGTTGGCTTTCTCAAAGAAGCTCAGCGGTAACACCACTTCCAACTCGGCTGCCAGCTTGGCGAAGTGCTTAATTAACGGGCTACTATCCAGCTCTTGGGCCAGTGCATAGTGTTCCGGGCTTTGATCAATACAGAAATAAGGTGCGGCAAACAGCTCCTGAATCAGGATAATCTGTGCACCTTTGGCATGCGCTTGACGTACCAGTTTCTCGGCATTTTCAATGTTCTTAGGCAGGTCCCAAGAGCAAGCCATTTGAGTCGCAGCAACAGTCACTTTAGTCATGAGAAAACCTCAATAAATGTAAAAAACACCCGCATGGGGTGTGCAATATTTGAGCCGCTGATTGGCATAGGTTCAGTATACAATCCTGTGGGTACAGGTGTCACGATATGCGGGGGATTGCCAAACCAGACGGTGGAAACATAATCTGGGTAACCGTATCTGAAGCTGAATAAAAACCTATTCAGCCAGCCTGTTCATCAAACCAACTTTCCAGAATAATGACCGCAGATGCCGCATCGACACTGCCTTTATCCAAAGCACGGTAGCCGCCACTGTCAAATAAGTTGGCGCGGGCTTCTACGGTGCTGAGGCGTTCATCCTGTAAGGCTATTTGTACACCAAAGCGGCCATGTAAGCGGTTGGCAAACCTGCGCGCGCGGGTAGTTAGGGGTTGCTCGGTGCCATCCATATTCAGCGGCAGCCCGACAACCACTAAATCAGGTTGCCACTCTTTCAGCAGTTTTTCGACTTTCTGCCAGTCTGGCGTGCCATCCTGCGCTTTAAATGACGTTAGCGCGCGGGCAGTGCCGGTCACTTCTTGGCCAATAGCTACGCCGATACTTTTAGTCCCAAAATCAAAGGCAACAATCGTGCGATTAGCCATTAGGCGTGTCCTGCTTGCGGAGCAATATTAAAGATATTGATACCCAACTTGTTGGCCGCAGCTTGCCAACGTTCTGCAATTGGCGTGTGGAACAGAATGTTAGTATCAGCCTCAATCGTCAACCAGGTGTTATCCAGCAATTCCTGCTCTAGTTGCCCCTTTTGCCAGCCTGCATAACCCAATGCCACCAGTAGATTTTTAGGTTGTTCTGGCGTCCCTAGGGTCTCCAGTACATCTTTGGAGGTGGTTATCATCGTATCGGCTGAGATAGGAATACTGGAGCCGAATCCTTCCCGTGGTGAATGTAGGATAAATCCCCGATCCTCTGCCAGTGGCCCACCGGTTAATACCGGTTTATCCAGACGTATCGCCGGATCCCGTGGTGAAGGGCTGATTTTCAGTTTTTCCAGCACAGTTTCTACCGTGAACTGTTCCATAGGTTTGTTTATCACTAAGCCCATTGCGCCCTCTTGGTTATGCTCGCAGATGTAAATAACCGAGCGCATAAATAGGGGGTCCTGAAGTGAAGGCATAGCGATAAGAAAATGATGCTGTAAATTCATTATGTTATATAGGGGATTCGCTGAGTTAAGGGGTGAACTTTTGTCAGTATGCGGATAAATGCCAATAAAGTCACGGATCCCCTTCGTCCTTGAAGCCGCAGGGGTGTTGGCTACGTTCATGCACCCGAATCACTTGACTGCGTAAGCTCATCGGGATTAATGAGCCTCATCCTTGAGGCTCACCCTGCGGGCTTGCATAAATGCTGTTCAAATCGCTTCCCGACCGATTTGTTACTCTCTTGCCGCCTACCTGCAACTCCAATGACTTTGGGGAGGGTATCGAGTTTATTTATTAGCTAACCGCGCTTCAATTGCATCCATCAGCATTTTGGTAATGGACACATCCGGGAAGGCAGCTTCAATTTCACGGATGCAGGTCGGACTGGTGACATTAATTTCAGTCAGACGATCGCCGATAATATCTAACCCGACGAAAATTAAGCCTTTCTGCTTCAGAACCGGTGCGACAGCGCGGGCAATCGCCCAGTCGCTCTCACTGAGTGGACGGGCTTCGCCTCGGCCGCCGGCTGCCAGATTACCCCGGGTTTCACCTTGCGCCGGGATACGTGCCAGGCAGTAAGGCACCGGCTCGCCGTCAACCACCAAGACCCGTTTATCGCCTTCTTTGATGGCTGGCAGGAAGTTCTGTGCCATGCAGAATCGGCTGCCCAATTCGGTCAGAGTTTCAATAATCACCGACAAGTTAGGATCATCTTGTTTCACACGGAAGATTGAGGTCCCCCCCATACCATCCAGCGGTTTCAGAATGATATCACCGTGTTTTTGATGGAATTTACGAATGCGGTCTTTATTGCGGCTGACCAGAGTATCCGGCGTTAATTCAGGGAACCAGGCGGTAAACAGCTTCTCATTACAGTCACGCAGGCTCTGCGGCTTGTTCACTACCAGTGTGCCCTTATCTTCTGCGCGCTCCAGAATATAGGTGGCGTAGATGAATTCAGTATCAAACGGCGGATCTTTGCGCATCAGGATGACATCAAGGTCGTGCAGGGGGATATCCTGTTCAGCGCCGAAACTGAACCAACTCTCTTTATCCTGTTTTACGCTGAGTAGACGGGTACTGGCTCGGCCTTCACCACCCTGTAAGTACAGGTCGCCCATCTCCATGTAATGCAGTTCCCAACCACGGCGCTGTGCTTCCAATAGCATGGCGAAGCTGGAGTCTTTCTTGATATTAATGGACGAGATTGGGTCCATTACGATGCCGAGCTTGATCATTCTTCTCTCCTAATGGGAACGAATTTTATCCCAGATCACCAAACCGCACCTGTAAAGCAGTGATTGCGGTAAGAGCTGTAGTTTCGGTACGTAGAACTCGTGGACCTAGCAGGATATCAGTAAATCCAAGGCGCGAGGTCATGGCAATTTCATCGGCAGAGAGGCCGCCCTCCGGGCCAATCAACAAACGCACTTTATTGAGCGTAGGGGGAAGGGTATTGATGCTATTACTGGCGCGCGGATGCAGATTCAGTTTCAGGCTATCATCCTGCTCAGCACACCAGTCTGATAGTTGCATGGCGTTGCGGATTTCCGGGATCCTATTGCGGCCACACTGCTCGCAGGCAGCGATAGCAATTTTCTGCCACTGCTGGAGTTTCTTCACTAAACGCTCGCCATCGAGCTTAACCCCACAACGTTCAGAAAACAGCGGGGTAATCACATTGACACCCAGCTCAATCGATTTCTGCACGGTAAATTCCATTTTCTCGCCCCGGGAGATCACCTGACCCAAATGTAAGCTCAGTGGTGATTCACGGTCTTCCAATTGCCCTTCACCAAGCCGAACCCGCAGATTCTTTTTATCTGAGCGGACAATTTCGGCAGCGAAGACCTGATTGCTACCATCAAATAGTTGCAGGCTTTGCCCCTCAACCATACGGAGCACGCGGCCTACATGATTGGCTGCCTCATCGCTCAACGCCAGTTCGGTATTCGCCTGCAAAGGCTGTGGATGATAAATGCGGGGTATGCGCATGGGTTGCTCTAAGTCCTGAAACGAAAACATACCGCGCAGCGAGTGGTGCCACGCGAAATAAATAAGTGCCTAAGGAGACCAGAGGCAGGGAAGTATCAGCCCATATACTAGATTAGCCTTTTTGCTGCTGGCAAGCCCGTTGTACATAAGGGTTATGATTACCCTGAGCTTTCGCTATCCGCTCATCACGCTGGCATTCCCAGTTGGTGACAGGGTACTGGCGGTTCCAGACCTCAAACAGCTTGTTTTGTTGGCTGGAAAGCCGCAGTTGATATTGATCGCGCATATAAAAATAGGTGCGGGCAATTGCTCCGCGAGCACGCACTGGCGGCTCTGCCAGTTTATTTTTAAAATCAATTTTCATATCACATTGACCGTATTGGCCCTGGCTGCCATTCCATTGGGAATACATGAAGTTATTGCGGTCACCATTCACTTCGCCAATAGCCGGTTGCAGATTATGCAGATCAGTTTCTATTTGGCGATAGATGGGATCTTTAGTGCAGTTTTTGCGGCCACCTTGTTGCCAGCATTGGCGCTGGTGGCCAAATTGCCAAGCCGGAACTACATGCTCCCACTCAATCCTTGCTGCTCGCTGGGCGTTTTTTCTTGGTTGATAGCCGCAACTTTTCAGGTCAGGAATACCTTTCTTACCTTGCCAATCAATTTTGCATCCGCAGTAAAAACTGCCGGGTGCATCCTGATTAATTTTTACAGCGACCGCTTTGGCTTGAGAAAAGTTATTAATGCTTTGACTGTGACTGACCAGAGGAAGCAACGAGGAGGATAAAACCAGCAAGAATAGAATATTGCGTAACATATCTCAAAACAGCCCGATGATGAAAAGCAGGCAGGTTATAGATAATACTGATGGATAGCAAATTAACATGCTGTTTTATAACAAGTAACACCAATTCCTAACAGCTTTTTAGCGCGCTAAATTGCAGCTTTTCACCACAGTGGCGGCAGCGATATTCGCTCTCGCCGCGCTGTACTTTATTGTGGCGGCGAATGGTTAAAGCATGTTGCTGGCATTTGCACTGATAATTGAAGGTCTTACTGCGCACCGAGGCGACCTCAAACTGGTGAGTGCGGCTGGCGGGGACTTGCAATACCTGCTCCATCATCCAGCGCCACTCTTTACCATGGGGAGCAACCCGGCCAAATTGGCGATAAACCAGCAAGTGAGCCAGTTCGTGCGGCACCACTTCCTCGATAAAGTCCTGCTGATTTTCCAGTAACAATACAGGGTTAAGACGAATTTCGAAGGATTGCAGATAGGCACTACCCGCGCTAGTGCCGCGTTGATGATAATTGATTTTCGGCTCCGAGTAGGCGGTGCCAAAATGTAGATTCGCTAACTGCAATTTGTGGCGCAGGCAGCGCATAACGGCTTGCTGTAACGCGATTGGGATTCGTTGTGTACTCATATCGCCGAAGAATAAAACGGTCGATAAGCAGATGCAAGCCAGTAGGCAGGACTATTTTGAGTATATTATT
>NZ_JAZGQE010000006.1:0-58722 GCF_048593885.1 Yersinia sp. 1252 StPb PI
CTTTCAACATAGCATTTAATATTATTTCTTTGAATCAATAAGTTATTTTTGATGCTGATGGCAATGGTTCAGAGAACCATAAAGGCTAACGTCAGTCGCTGATTGTATTGTTGAATGCAGTTTACTTTTGATGTTGCCGTGGTGAGCTATATTTTATCATCGTCAATATAGGGTTTAATCTGCTAGTTTATATCGACAACGTGTTGAGTTGATGTTGAAGCTTTACTGTTTGATTTACTTTAAATAAATAGATCCAGAAATAATGATGGGTTAAATTTACACACACAGTAACCCCAAGGTCATGGCTGAATATTGCCTGCATAGAATATGTTGGTACGCGCTGTGAGTAGTTAACGTTATGAGCAGTCAGGGGCTGCTTTCGCTGACATGGACAACAACGATAAGGTTATCGATTATGCGCTATTTCCGTTATGCATTGTGTGCCGCATTAGTGGGCACCGCGTTGGGCGCAGCAAATGCTGCTGATGTTCCTGCGGGTACCGTATTGGCAGAAAAACAAGAAATCGTTCGTCATATTAAAGATGAGCCAGCCTCCCTTGATCCGATGAAAGCCGTGGGGCTAATCGAGGCTCAGGTCGCGCGTGACCTGTTTGAAGGCTTAGTGAATCAGGATGCTCAGGGCCAAATAATTCCCGGAGTGGCATTAAGCTGGCAAACAACAGATAACCAAACCTATATATTTACCTTACGTAAAGACGCTAAATGGTCTAACGGCTCACCGGTCACTGCACAGGACTTTGTTTACAGCTGGCGTCGATTAGTTGACCCTAAAAGTTTATCTCCTTTTGCCTGGTTCGCTGAATTAGCGGGGATGGAGAATGCACAGCAAATTATTTCAGGGAAAATGTCACCCGACACGCTAGGGGTGAGTGCTATTAATAATCACACCTTAAAAGTCAAACTCAGTAAACCGGTACCTTATTTCCCAAGTCTGACTGCAAATTTCAGTTTATTCCCGGTCCCCCAGTCTGTTGTTGAACAATATGGTAATGATTGGACCAAAGTCGGTAATCTGGTAGGCAACGGCGCATTTAAATTACAAGATAGAGTCGTCAATGAAAAATTGGTATTGGTACCAAATGAACACTATTGGGACCATGCTCATACGGTGCTGACCAAAGTAACGTTTATTCCAATTAATCAGGAAGCAAATGCCACTAAACGTTATCGTGCGGGTGATATTGATATTACAGAATCATTTCCGAAAAATTTATATCAGAAGTTGCTAAAAGATATTCCTGACCAGGTTTATACGCCTGATCAGCTAGGAACCTATTATTACGCCTTTAATACGCAACGTGCACCAACCAATGATATTCGCGTACGTAAAGCATTGTCTTATGCGATAGATCGTAAAATCATTGCTGAAAAAGTATTAGGTACTGGAGAGAAGCCAGCTTATCACTTTACGCCTGATGTTACTGCCGGCTACCATCCGGTTGCAAATTTATTGCAGCAGCAAGATCAGGATGAATTGAACGCACAAGCCAAAGCATTGCTGCATGCTGCGGGCTATGGTCCTGATAAGCCGTTAACATTATCCCTCTTGTATAATACCTCTGATAATAATCAGAAATTAGCCATTGCCATTGCTTCTATGTGGAAGAAAACATTGGGTGTGGATGTCAAAATGATTAACCAGGAATGGAAGACATATATTGACAGCCGTAACACCGGTAATTTTGATGTGGTTCGTGCGTCATGGGTCGGTGACTATAATGAGCCGTCTACCTTCCTGTCACTGCTGACATCCACACACAGCGGAAATATCGCCAAATTTAATAGTGTAGATTATGATAAATTACTCAATGAAGCGGGTAAACAGACCAATGCTAAAGCACTGAGTGATGATTATAATAAAGCTGAACAGATTATTGCCGAGCAAGTACCTATCGCACCTATATATCAATTTACCAATGGTCGTTTAATTAAACCGTGGGTGAAAGGTTATCCAATCACTAACCCTGAGGATGTGGCATACAGTCAGACGATGTATATCATCAAACACTAAAGTCGGTGTATTTCTGACAGTTAGGCCGCCAGTATTAATTGGCGGCTTTTTCTATTTTTTTAATTTGCTCTCAGTGGTGATGAGATAATTAAATCTATCTGGTCACTTTATGTTTAGATTATTTTACTACATTTAACATTGCGTTTTGTTAGTGTCAGACGGTTCTGTTATGGCTGCGGCGAGCTATCCTGATTCATCACCTTTAAAGATCGGGTGGCTAGCGCTACACTGAGCTAATTGCATGATAAATTCCGAAATAGAGGATGTTGTTGTGGATGTAGTCGAAGGGAAAGCACTTCAAGTCTCTGATGCGGTTTATGCCTATCAACTCGATGGTAAAGGGGGGGTGACGTCAATAAGTGTTGATGCCGTCGCCACCGCGGGGCAGCCTTGCTGGTTGCATCTGGATTATACCTATCCGCAAAGTGCAGCCTGGCTGCAAAATACACCATTACTGCCAGAGGTGGTCCGTGATGGCCTGGCGGGGGAGAGTGTGCGTCCTAAGGTCACCCGGCTGGGTGATGGCACGATGATAACCTTGCGTGGTATTAACTTTAACACCGATGCCCGTCCTGATCAGTTAGTGACGATTAGGGTCTATATCACGGATAAATTGATCGTCTCAACTCGCCATCGTAAGGTTTACTCCATCGATGATGTATTAAATGATTTACAAAGCGGCACCGGCCCGACAGACAGTGGTAATTGGCTGGTGGAGATTGTCGATGGCCTGACCGACCATACCAGTGAGTTTATCGAAGACTTACACGACAAAATTATCGATCTCGAAGATGATTTACTGGAGCAAAAAATCCCCCAGCGTGGGCAAATGGCATTATTACGCAAGCAGCTAATTGTGTTACGCCGCTATATGGCACCACAGCGCGATGTATTCTCTCGATTAGCTAGTGAGCGTTTGCCCTGGATGAATGATGATGATCGGCGTCGAATGCAGGAAATCTCAGAACGTCTGGGCCGTGGATTAGAGGATTTAGATTCAAGCATCGCCCGCACGGCAGTGCTGTCTGATGAAATTAGTTCATTAATGGCTGATGCGATGAACCGGCGGACCTATACCATGTCGCTTTTGGCAATGGTCTTTTTACCGACGACCTTTTTGACCGGTTTGTTTGGGGTCAACCTTGGTGGGATCCCCGGTAACACCGACTCTTTTGGTTTTGCAACTTTTTGCATGATGTTGGTGGCTTTGGTATTAGGTGTTGCCTGGTGGTTAAAGCGCAGTAAATGGCTCTAATAATGAAGCGGCAGGCGTGTAAAAGAGTGTGCCAGAGATAGGGTTAATCACTGCAAAATTGAGCCACATCAAGATTTGATGGTAATGACTCAGGCATTATCACTGTGCAGGTGAATGCAACGTCAAGCGATGGGCGTTGCGCTCCATATTTGTAATACTTTTATTTTGAATTACTGCATAGCACATAATTGTTACGATGCCGATGTTGTCTCAACATCGGCATTTTTTTTATGCATTTTTAGCAAGATATTTAATTCCTTTCAACCTGCTCAGGGTCGCTGCAATTTCTACTGTTTCATGGATGCATAAACTTACGTATAATAACGCTTTACTTTTTCACTCGGAATTAGTCGCTCTGAACGTTATTAGAGACCTGATAAGTATTTATGAATCAAGAAGATATAAGAAAAGAAACCCTTGAGTTCAATAAACTCCAGAAGCGCATTCGGAGAAATGTCGGCAATGCTATCACCGATTACAACATGATCGAAGATAATGACGTTGTAATGGCATGCATGAGTGGTGGGAAGGACTCGTTTGCAATGTTGGACATCCTGCTCGGCCTACAAAAGGTTGCGCCGATCAAGTTCGATGTTATTGCGGTAAATTTAGACCAAAAACAACCCGGTTTTCCTGAACATATTCTGCCTGAGTATCTTGAAAGCCTTAATATCCCTTATTATATTGTGGATAAAGATACTTATTCGGTTGTTAAAGAGAAAATACCTGAAGGTAAAACAACCTGCGGGCTATGTTCTCGTCTACGCAGAGGAACATTGTATTCATTTGCGGAGAAGATTGGCGCTACAAAAATCGCGCTCGGTCACCATATGGATGACATTGTTGAAACGCTATTTTTGAATATTTTCCATGGTGCACGCATGAAAGCGATGCCGCCAAAATTACGTTCTGACGATGGACGTAATATTGTTATCAGGCCGCTGGCATATTGCCGCGAGAAAGACCTGATTAAGTATTCTGAGTATAAAACTTTTCCAATAATTCCATGTAACCTGTGTGGTTCGCAGGAGAATTTGCAGCGCCAGGCGATTAAAACCATGCTAAGCGAATGGGATAAAAAAGATCCGGGCCGGGTTGAGAGTGTATTTAAGTCAATACAAAACGTAAGCCCAAGCCAGTTAGCTGACCGTAACCTTTTTGATTTCGTCAACCTGCCGTTAGATCGTGAAGGGGATAGGGAAGAGTACGCGTTTAGTGAAGCAACGGTTTCTTCTACCAATATCAATAACGCCCTGTATATAGATGTAACCAATCTCTGATTTTATTTATCTATTAAGTTAACGCGGTAATATCACCTTTGACCCATTCTGCTATTCCCCCATTGATTTATGGGGGAATACTCAGTACGAGAAAAACAATAGAATAGGGTGCCCCCAGAATCAAAACCCGCAGTACAACGCCCCGAATGAGGCGTTGTTATCCTGCTGATAAACGATGTTGATACTGAGTGAACTTATCCCTCAGAGGCGGTTTTTTCTGTTTTCCCTGCCAGTAAGCTCAGGAAGTCGTAGCGTTTTTTCAAGTCTTTCTCCGCCGCCGCGTACAACTGTGCCGCCACCTCCGGCTCTTGGGTATTGAGTCGGCGGAAACGTTGCTCATTCAGCAGTGTGGTGGTCAGGTCACTGCTTGGTGGGCGGGAGTCCAATGCCAAGGCCGCTTTGCCTTCGTCAGTGCGGCGTGGGTCAAAGCGGTATAGCGGCCAGAAACCGGTGGCGGTTAATTGCTTCATCTGATCATGGCTGTAGGCCAAATCATAACCATGCTCCTCACACGGACTGTAAGCGATAATCAGCGATGGACCAGGATAGGCTTCCGCTTCTTGAATGGCTTTTACCGTCTGATTGAGCTGCGCTCCCAGCGAAATCTGCGCAACATAGACATGGCCATACATCATCATACTGACGCCTAAGTCTTTGCGCGCCTTACGTTTGCCATGCTCACCAAATTTAGTGACCGCCCCGAGCGGGGTCGCTTTAGATTGCTGGCCGCCGGTGTTGGAGTAACACTGGGTATCGAGCACCAGCACATTGACGTTTTCTGTTAGGCTCAATACATGGTCAAGTCCACCAAAACCAATGTCATATGCCCAGCCATCGCCACCAATCAACCAGATGGATTTATCGACTAAATAATCCGCATCCGTTGCCAATTGTTGAGCATCATTGCCTGGGATGTCACGCAATAGCTGACGCAATTGAGAGACTTGCTCACGGCGTACTTCTGGCGTGGCATCCTGAAGTATTAACTGATCGACCAGCTCTTGCGGCAACTGTGGTGCCAGTTGGTTGATTAGGCGGGTTACCCGCTGACGATGCTGATCGACGGTGAGGCGGAAGCCCAGACCGAACTCGGCATTATCTTCGAACAGTGAGTTAGCCCATGCCGGACCACGGCCATCGGCGTTGGTGGTATAAGGCGTGGTAGGTAGATTGCCGCCATAGATTGATGAGCAACCGGTGGCGTTGGCAATTAACAGACGATCGCCATATAACTGGGTCAACAGCTTAATATACGGTGTTTCGCCACAACCCGAACAGGCTCCAGAGTATTCAAACAGCGGGGAAATCAATTGTGACGTACGGATATCAATACGTTCCATTTGGGTTTTATCGATTTCCGGCAATTTGAGGAAGAAGTCATAGTGCGTTTTTTCTTCCACCAGGTGCTCCAGCCGTGGTTGCATGTTGATGGCTTTGATTTCAGGATTCTGGCGATCTTTGGCCGGACAGACTTCATAGCACAGGTTACATCCGGTGCAATCTTCCGGCGCGACTTGTAACACATACTTCTGCCCACGCATATCACGGGCTTTGACATCGAGTGACTGCAAGCTGTCAGGTGCACCAGACATAGCCTCTGGCGGTACCACTTTGGCACGGATTGCTGAGTGCGGGCAGGCGGCAACGCAGTGGTTGCACTGGGTACAGAGATCGGGCTGCCAGATAGGAATATTTTCTGCAATATTGCGTTTTTCCCACTGGGTCGTACCCACCGGCCAGGTTCCATCAGGCGGGAAGGCCGACACCGGCAGCGCGTCACCCAAACCAGCCAGCATGGTTGCGGTAACTGTTTTGACGAAATCAGGTGCCTGATCGGAGACGATCGGTGGCCGCATCGGGCTGTTTTCATTAATCGGTTGTAGCGGGATTTCAATCAGTGCATCAAGGGTGGCATCCAGCGCCTGCCAGTTGCGCGTGACAATTTCTGGCCCTTTATTGCTGTAGCTACCATCAATCGCGGCCCGCAACTGCTGTTGCGCCATCGCAGTGGGTAAAATCTGTGTCAGATGGAAGAACGCCATCTGCATCACGGTATTAATACGAGCGCCCAGTTTGCATTCACGGGCAATTTTGGCTGCATTGATCACAAACAGCCGAGCATTGCGCTGGTGCAATACAGCTTGCACTTCTTGTGGTAGGCGAGACCACATTTCGTCTGCATTGAATGGGGTATTAATCAGGAAGATACCACCCGGTTTCAGCCGTTCGGCCATTTGGTAAATATCAATAAACTGCAACTGGTGGCAACCGACAAAATCGGCGTGGCTGACCAGATAGGCGGAATTGATCGGCGTTTCACTGACGCGCAAGTGCGAGACCGTCAGGCCACCCGCTTTTTTCGAGTCATAAACAAAATAACCCTGTGCATACAGTGAGGTACTGTTGCCGATTATCTTGATGTTGTTTTTAGTGGCAGAGACCGAACCATCACTGCCCAGGCCATAGAACAGCGCCTCCAGTGTGGCGCGTTGTTCTATCTTTTCATCAGTCAATGGTAATGACAGGCCAGTAACATCATCAAAAATCCCTACGGTGAAACGTGGACGAGGCAGAACCAATGTCAACTCTTTGAAAATGGCGAGAGCACAATCAGGGCCAAACTCCTTGGAAGACAAACCATAACGACCACCAATCACTTTCGGTAATGTGGCGCGTTCGCCACGGCTATAGGCTTCAGCCAATGCGGTCATCACATCAAGATAGAGTGGCTCGGCCAGTGCACCCGGTTCTTTGGTGCGATCCAACACGGCCACTTTTATTACTGATTGGGGTAAGACACTCAACAGCTGCGCTGCAGAGAAAGGGCGGAATAGACGCACTTTAAGCACGCCGACTTTTTCGCCGCGCGTCAACAAAGTATCGATCACTTCTTCGCAGGTGCCGATAGCGGAACCCATTAAGATAATGACACGCTCCGCCTGTGGGTGGCCGTAATATTCAAATGGTTTATATTCGCGCCCAGTGGCCGCGGCAAAAGCGGCCATGGCATCAGCAACATGCTGATAGGTGTTGTTATACCAAGGGTTGGTCGCTTCGCGCGACTGGAAATAGGTATCAGGGTTGGCAGAGGTACCGCGCACAACCGGACTCTCCGGTGACAGCGCTCGGCTGCGGTGGCCATCTATCCCTTTTTGCGGCAATAATTGGCGTAGCGTGTCATCATCGAGTGGCACAATTTTATTGATTTCATGTGAGGTGCGGAAACCATCAAAGAAATGAATAAATGGAATGCGACTATTGAGCGTCGCTACCTGTGAAATCAGGGCGAAATCCTGCGCTTCTTGTACACTGCTGGCGCACAGCATGGCACAACCGGTCTGGCGCACGGCCATAACATCGGAGTGATCACCAAAAATGGATAAGGCATGAGTCGCAATGGTTCGGGCTGCAACATGCAGTACGAAAGGGGTCAGTTCACCCGCTAACTTATACAACGTGGGGATCATCAACAGCAATCCCTGCGAAGAGGTAAAGGAGGTCGACAGCGCGCCAGTTTGTAGTGCGCCATGCACAGTGGCAATGGCGCCGCCTTCTGACTGCATTTCAACCACGCGGGGAACGTCTCCCCAAATATTGACTTTACCATCACCTGACCATGCATCAGCAAGCTCTGCCATGGTAGAACTGGGTGTAATAGGGTAGATAGCAATAACTTCGCTGGCGCGATAGGCCACAGAAGCTACTGCACTGTTACCGTCAGTAGTAATCATTAATTTATACCTTCACATTGCTTGTCACGCAGAGACCAAAGTAGTAATGGGTGCCTCTGACGGTTAACGAATTATTTGAACTAATACTGAAATTCTAGCAGAGTGCATTTTTGTCAGTTATCGAATTTGTGTGGCTGGGGGGCTAAATGCTTTCAGTTAAAATGCAGAAAATAAGCCAGTAATGCTGGCAAAGCTTATATAGATGTTATTCGGATAATAATTATTACAATTAGAAAACTATTTATTGCGCTGCTCAGATATCGCTTGGCGAAGCAATACCTATGGGTGCTTTTGTAAAATAATTGTGAAACTGAATTAGATTTAATGAACATTTAATATGGGACGGGCATAATGTTGACCCAATACTGAAATGAGAAAATGATGATGAGCGGTTTCATGTATTTAATGATGGCAATTGTTGCCGAAGTAGTGGCGACTACGATGCTGAAAGCATCTGATGGGTTTACCCGATTGGTACCCTCAATTGTGGTGGTTATTGGCTACGGTGTTGCATTTTGGGGGCTTTCGCAGGTGGTTAAAACCATGCCATTGGGTATCGCTTATGCCATCTGGTCAGGGTTGGGTATTGTTTTGGTGTCGATCGCCGCTACCTTTATGTACCAACAAAAACTTGATTGGGCAGCCATTGCCGGGATGACGCTAATCATTGCGGGGGTTATGGTGATTAATCTGCTGTCTAAGACACCCATGCATTAATCACGCCTGTAGGATACAGGCGGAACTCATCTATTAGCGCGTTATCGTGGTGGGGCGGGATAACACGCTAATGGGTGAGGGTCGGTGTCACTGAAACGTAGGACAACGTCCTTTTCAACTATTTAATGTCTAATTGATGTATGCCATCAATAGCCAATAACGTCTCATAAAACTGATCGAGACTTTTTCTAGGTGACAAGGTCACTTCCATGGTCAGTTCACAACCGGCATCCTTCTCTTCACGTTTTTGTACCACTGACAGGTTAATTGGCCGCAGTCGCAGTTTTTGCAGTGCGACCAGAATAAGTGGCACACTCTCGGGTAACAGTTTGATCGAGACATAATGGTGCTGGCCAAGCAGGCGATTACTCAATTGGCGGAAGATCTCCAGTACCACCAGTGTCATCAGCGTGCCATAGATGCCAATTTCATACAGGCCGCTACCAATCACCAGGCCGATAGCCGCTGTTACCCACATACCGGCTGCGGTTGTTAGGCCTTTAACCATCTGCTTTTGAATCATAATCGTCCCGGCCCCCAGGAACCCCATGCCGCTGACAACCTGTGCTGCGACTCGACTAGGGTCAAAACTGACGTGTTCCAGTGTCAGTAAATCCTCGAAACCGTATTTTGAAACAATCATAAACATGGCACTGCCGATGCCAACCAGGATATGAGTACGCAATCCTGCTTCTTTTGACCGCAATTGACGTTCAATACCTATTAACCCACCCAGCAATCCGGCAAGGGCTATTCGTAGCAGTAAATCAGTGATCATAGTTATTCCCGTTTTATTTTTATCCAAATCGTAGGTAACTGATTCTCTATCTAATTAGTCTCGGTTTGGTTATTTCGCCAAATTTTTAACAGCAAACTACCTTGATAATTCGACTATTCACCTTGTTACAGGTTAAGTTTAATTATCGAATTTGCGCTTATTTATGTTGTGTTTTAATTATAACAGATATTATATAAGCCAATTAGCGTAAACGAAATTGCATTAAACAATAGATTTATGCCTTTCTCATGCCGGAGCAGAAGAATGAAAGTATTATCAATGTTTGTGGGTGGCGCTGTGTTCTTTTTAGCCGCCTGTAGCAGCAATGACCCAACGGATACAGCTTTAAATAATGTTGATGCCTATGAACCCGTGCAACAAGCCACCAGCGCCAGTGTCCACCATAATATTAATATGGCCAATCCGGCGGCAGTCAATTGTGCCAATGCCGGTGGTGTATTAACCATTGCCAAACAACTCAATGGTGGCAGCGTAGGGATGTGTCAGTTACCCGATGGTAAACGTTGTGAGGAATGGGCGTTAATGCGCGGCGCTTGTCCGGCACGTTGATACCCGCCATCTTTCAAGTATCAGGTGTATTGGCTACTTCTGTTTGCCACCTGCCTGTGCTCGAAATCTATTGGGTATCCCATGTTGCCGCTTGTTAAACGTATAAATAATCAGGCGGTAATAATATTCGGGCAGGGTTCACCCTTTTTCAACTGGGCAATATTCTGCATTGTGGTGGCCGAAATACTGGTCAGCGCCTCTTCGGTCAGAAACGCCTGATGCCCGGTAAATAACACGTTATGACAAGAAGATAAACGGCGGAAAACATCATCCTGAATCACGTCGTTGGATTTGTCTTCAAAGAACAGGTCACGTTCATTTTCATACACATCCATGCCGAGCGAACCTATTTTTTGCTGTTTCAGGGCATCAATGGCTGCGGTAGAGTCAATCAGACCACCCCTACTGGTGTTGATGATCATTACACCGTTTTTCATTTGATCAAATGATTGTTTATTAAGCAGATGATGGTTTTCCGGTGTCATCGGGCAATGCAAGGAAATAACGTCAGATTCGGCATATAACGTTTTGAGATCGACATATTCAGCACCCAGTTCCAGAGCTTGCGCACTTGGATAGGGGTCAAAAGCGAGCAGACGCATACCAAAACCCTTCAGAATGCGCATGGTTGCCACACCAATTTTACCGGTACCGATAATCCCGGCAGTACGGTTATGCATATTGAAACCGATCAGTCCTTCCAGCGAGAAATTGGCATCGCGGGTGCGCTGATAAGCACGATGAATTCGGCGGTTAAGGCTCATCATCATACCCACAGCATGTTCAGCGACCGCCTCAGGTGAATAGGCCGGGACACGAACTACCTGAATTCCCAGTTCTTTCGCGGCTTCCAGATCCACATTATTGAAACCAGCGCAACGCAACGCCAGAATCTCGACGCCGACACTTTTCAGTTCTTCTAATGTCGCACGACAACCATCATCGTTGACGAAAAGACAGACCGCATCACAGCCAGCAGCCATTTTTGCTGTTTTTGGCGTTAACAGAAAATCGAAAAACTCTAATTCAAAGCCAAAATCTTTGTTGACCAATTCGAGGTATTTACGGTCATACTGTTTAGTACTGTAAACGGCTAATTTCATCGCGATATCTCCGCTAAAATATTGTGATCAATCTAACAGATTTGAATAAATCATACAATTTGCCACAATAATAAGTTAAATAGAGCACTTGTAACTTTTTCATGCCAAAGAGATAAGGTTTTTATGCCAACTTTCAATGGCAACAGTTTTGTCTGAGTTGCAAGGGTAGCGTTATCTATTATGGTATCTTGCGGTGATTTGATTAAAGCACACCGTAAGTCTGGTTGGGGATAAAACAAGGCGAGTCATGGCTAAATGCGCAAAAATAGTGGGTTGGTTGTTATTAATCAGCGCAATTTCTCTGATGGCATTATGGAAAACCCTGCCACAGTGGTTACCCAAAGTGGCACATTATTGGTTACCTGTGGGGAGTCAGATAACGCTGGCTACGCCACCGGTATGGCGTGACGGCGCACTGCGTATCAAGCAATTGCGCTATTCGATACAAGACTGCACCCTCGCTAATATGAATCAATTGAGTGTCGGCTACCATCAGGGGCGCTGGCAACTTGCGGCCGGTAATGTTGCGTTGGATACCGCCTGTTTGAGTCAATTACCGACTAATGGCGACAGCGCACCACTGAATTTAGCTTACTGGCAACAGCAGTTATCGGTGCTGGATCTGGATATCAGTAATTTGCAGATTACGCCCTGGCAGCAATATGCCGGTAAACTGACCCTCACCTCGCCCGATAAGCTTAAATTGATTCAAGAGTTACGTTATCAAGGGCCGCAACTGAGCTTTGCCGCGACCCTTGATCAGGATCAACAACTGAGTTTGCATCAATTCTCTATTGCGGTTCCTGGTACCCCGCAGCCTTTCGAACTCAGTGGCAAAATAAAGATTCCTTTGTCACTGGATGATTGGCCGGAACAGGGTGAATTACAGGGGATGCTAACCACCGGTTATCTGTCTAAACCACTGCTTCTAAACTTGAGCTGGCAACAGCAGCAAGGTGTGCTGACGCTCACTGAGCGTGGCGATGATGTACCGCTCGCACGGTTGCCATGGCGTGTTGCGGTAAACCAAATTCAGCTAGTTAACGGACAGTGGCAATGGCCATACGCGCAGCAACCATTAAGTGGCGGTATTAACCTGACGTTACATGACTGGGACCAAGGGTTGGATCAGACCTCAGTTGACGCGCGAATTAATGTGATTACCTCTGGGCAGAGCGGTAAGGGGAATGCCGTGTTGACCCTCGGGCCGGGTAATCTGAGCATGATAAACAGCGATTTAAAATTCCAACTCAGTGGTCAGGCCAATCTGGAGAAAATGGTGCTTAATGCCACCATTCCAGGGCTGCTCAGTGGTTCGGTGTTGAACCCAACGTGGGTGCTGCACCCAGGGGCGTTACTGCGCGCGCATGGCAATGTGACGCCTGAATTGCGGATAAGAGATGCTCGCTGGCCATTGGCTGGTGTCAAGGTCACGGCTGCCGGGGTTAGCGGGCGTCTACAAGCCATCGTTGATGCACAAGACAGCTATTGGGGGAATTTCAACCTGCATTTGGATGGTCAGGCGCAAGAGTTTTGGCCGGACAAAGGTTATTGGCAGTGGCGTTACTGGGGCAATGGTCACCTGCCGCCACTGGCTGCTCGCTGGGATATGGCGGGCAAGGGGAGTTGGCGCGATACATTAATCACCGTTGACCAGCTCTCGACTGGTTTTGATCGGTTGCAATATGGTCTGGTTAAGGTTGAGGCACCAAGACTGACATTGGTGAAGCCACTCACCTGGCAGCGCGATAACCATCACCCAGCCTTTATTGCCGGTTTTGCGTTAGGGGCGAAAAAAGTGTCGTTCAGCGACGGGGGCGGTTATCTACCTCCCGCTGAATTATCTTTGCAACTCAATGGTCGGGAACCAAACAGCTTTCTGTGGCAGGGGCAATTGCAGGCGCAGCCGATCGGGCCGATCCCACTGCGCGGCCGCTGGGATGGCGAGCGGTTACGGGGTGAGGGCTGGTGGCCGAAACAATCGTTAACCGTATTCCAGCCGCTTATCGCATCAGAATTAGGCATCAAACTGCGTGATGGAGAGCTGTATGCTCAGGCGGCCTTTTCGGCAGCCCGAGAACAAGGCTTTACCGCCGGTGGTCACTGGGTGGTGAACAATGGCGGGATGTGGCTGAAAGACGGCGAAATGAGCGGGTTAGATTTTGTTATGTCGTATCGCTTGCAGAATCACCACTGGCAGTTGGGCGCGAAAGACCCGGTGATGTTGCGTATCGCCTCAATAAGCAACTTGTTTGAAATGCAGAATATTACTGCTGATTTACAAGGTACTTATCCCTATTCTGATGATGCACCGTTAACTTTGAGTAACGTCGGTATGGACATTCTTAACGGCCATCTGAGTTTGTCCGCGTTACGCTTACCGCAACACGACGCCGCCGTGCTGAAATTAACTGCCATTGACTTGAGTGAGCTATTTACGGTGCTACAACCGAAACAGTTTGCGATGTCGGGGAAGGTCAACGGGGAGTTGCCTCTTTATCTCAATAACCCACAGTGGTTGGTGCGTAATGGTTGGATTGCTAACGATGGCAGGGTGACATTGCGCCTCGATCAAGATCTGGCCAATTCAATCGGTGATAGTAACTTTGTCGCCGGTGCCGCGATTGATTGGTTACGCTATATGGAGATTTATCAATCTTATGCCAAAGTGGATCTGGATAATTTGGGGCAATTGACATTACGCTCGAAGATTCATGGTGTGAATACGCAAAAAAACTCAAAGCGTGAGATAGTATTGAATTATCAGCATCAGGAAAATGTGTTCCAACTCTGGCGTAGCCTGCGTTTTGGTGACAATTTACAAGAGTGGCTACAACAGACGCTTTCTTTACAACCAACAGTGATACCGGCGAGGACGAAGGAATGAAGATCTTGACAGGGGAACGTGTGGCAATAGCTTTGGGTGTTTTGATGCTCAGTGGCTGTTTACGCCTTGAGGTAGCGACACCGGAAAAACCGATCACTATCAATATGAACGTCAAGATTGAGCATGAAATCCAGATAAAAGTTGATAAAGATGTGGAAAACTTGCTTAAAAATCAATCCAATCTATTTTAAGGAGCCACGATGAAAAAGCAAAATTCAGGCTGGATTGGTGGCAGACTAAGGCTGATTCGAGTGATGTTGGGGTGGACGATATTGAGTGGCAGTTTGCTGTTCAGCGCCATGGCTTTCGCCCTGACAGTGGAACAGGCAAAGCAGCAAGGGCGGGTTGGCGAAACCCTAAGTGGTTATTTGGCTCCGGTCAAAAAAGATCCTGAGACACTGGCGTTGGTAGAGCAAATCAATATTGCCAGAACAGAGAAATATCAGGAAGTGGCGCAGAAAAACCATATTTCAACTGAAGATGTTGCCAAGCTGGCAGGGCAAAAGTTAGTTAACCGTGCGGCTGCCGGTGAATATGTGCGCGGTATTAATGGCCAGTGGATGCAGCGCTAATTGTTGCGATGATGGTATCAATGACGCTATGGAAAACGCCCGTCTCAGCACGGGCGTTTTTTATGTCTAAACTTCGGGTTGCTGAAATATTGATTTCGACGGTATTGGCCTCAGCTTAAAAATAACCCGCTAGCGCTCAGGGTGTAAACTGGCCGTAGCAGGATGCCCCGCGAGGCTATCGAGTGATTCTTTGCGATAATAGGTATCTGCATGCCCTGGTTGCTCAACTTTAACAATCAGGGTCAGCACAGCAGCAATCAGATACAGCGCAGTATAAACCCACACCACGCCAACAATATCGAAGAAAGGTAACACCAGCGAGGCAATCGCCGGGGCAACAAAGTTACTCAGACCCGCAGACAAGTTATAAATCGAGATGGCTGCACCTTTGTGTTCCGGTTCCAATACCGGGAATACCGCGGTCATCGTAACGAAAGCGGCTACGGTTATCCCCAACATTACTGCCGGGATCAGGGCCGCCCAGAAATTATGGCCGAAATGAACCGGAATATAGTAGAACGCCAGACTGGAAAGGGCACAACCGATACAGCCAAACCAACGCACCTGCCGCATCCAACCAATTTTTTCGCCCAAGATCCCCCACATAATATTGGTGAAAATTGTCACGAAGAAGAACACCGCCCAGATTTGCAGCCATTCAGACATGGTAAAACCAAGTCGGCCAACGAACAGGAGCGGCATAATAACGGCAAAACCAAATAATGACAGGGTGTTGATGATGCGGATTAAACAGGATAAGAAGATGTTTTTATTGGTAAACAGAATAGTGACGGCCCGAGACAACTCTTTGATTTTTTCTTTATTTGAGAGTGATGCTTTAGGGCTGGCAGTGCCAACATTGCGCAGTAATATCAACGCCATCATACCGCCGGCCATGACCCAGACAATGGCAAACCACAACGTACCGGTTTCACCCATCACCGGAATGGTAAAACTGGGCAAATAGCTCCCTATGACACCGATACCGACTGAATACATCGCCCAAAACCAACCCATGGCAGAAGAGAGTTGCTGTTTAGGGACGTTTTGGACAATTAACATAACAAATGAATAGATAAATAACGGATAGGCCAACCCACGAATACCATAGAACAGCAACATTAATGGATAACTTTTAATGCCTAAACCGAATACCATAAATAAGCAGTGCATGACCACCCACAGCACAAAACCAATCCGCATGGCGCGTTGTGGCGTGATGATCTCTGCAACCACACCAGAGCTCCAGGCGGCAATGGCAGCAGCTAGGCCATAGAGTGTAAACACAAAGGCTGATTGTGCCGGAGAAAAGCCCATATCAGTAATATGTTTGGATAAGAAGGCCATTTCAAATCCATCGCCGCTCATAAAAATGGCAATGGCAATGTAACCCCAGAACAAATTCATTGGCAAACCAAACCAGTGGGTAGGTTTTTTTTGCATAGTAAGTTCCTCTGGCGCTTGAGCGCCGGCTGGTTGAGTTGCTGGTAGGAGCAACGGTTATAGGGACAGAGAAAAAGGGCGATAGGCTCGCCCGGGCTTGTTATATCTTTATTTTTTAGATGGTTATTGCGGCAGTTGTTGGCGTAACTGCCGCTGCTGTTGATAGAGCAGTCGATAGCGTTCAAGGCGGGCAAACAAGGTATCTTGCCGGTTAACATCAGGGATGAAGCGTTGGTCGATTTGTGGTTTGCTGCACACCTCCTGCTCATCACCGCCGCTGGCGAGCCACCCTAAACGTGCGGCACCTAAAGCCCCACCAGCCTCCCCACCGCTGTGGGTGACAATTGGCAGGTTAAGGGTGTCAGCCATCAATTGCCCCCACCACACACTGCGTGCACCACCACCAATCAAGGAGGATTGGCTCAGTTGGGTACCGGCCTGCTGTAACACCGCCAGGCCATCAGCAATACCGAAAGTCACCCCCTCCAGCACGGCATATCCCAGCGCCGCACGGTCTGTCGCATGAGTCATGCCATGAAACGCGCCGGTTGCCAGCGGATCGTTATGGGGGGTGCGTTCGCCTGAAAGGTAAGGCAGGAAAATTGGTGCCAGCCGCTGCTCTGACCGACTGAGTTGCGCCACCTCGGATAGAAGGGTGGTTTCATTGGTTCCCAGCAGTTGGCACAACCAGCGCAGGGCGCTGGCTGCGGTCAGCATGACACTCATCTGATGCCAGCGATGCGGCAAAGCATGGCAAAAGGCATGAACGGCAGATTGTGGATTGGGCCGGTAGCAATCATTAACGGCAAACAATACACCGGACGTGCCCAGAGAGATGAAGCCATCACCAGGATTGATGGCACCAATCCCAACGGCACTGGCTGCGTTATCGCCACCACCGCCAGCAATAATCACTTTATCGGCTAAGCCCCACTCGCGCGCAATATCTGCTTTCAGGTAACCACTGGGTTCATTACCTTCAATCAAACGCGGCATCATATCGCGGGATAATCCGCAGGCAGCCAGGAGAGAGTCCGACCAGTCGCGCCTGGCGACATCCAACCATAACGTTCCGGCGGCATCGGACATATCACTGACCTTATCGCCACTCATCATCCAGCGCAGATAATCTTTAGGTAGCAGTACCGTCGCCAGTTGTGCGAACACCTCCGGCTCATGGCGAGCAACCCACAGCAGTTTCGGTGCAGTAAAGCCTGGCATCGCCAGATTTCCGGCAATCTGATGTAACTGTGGGGCATTGCGGGTCAACTCATCACACTCTTCGGCACAGCGCGCATCATTCCACAAAATAGCCGGTCGCAAGATACGATCCTCGCGGCTCAACAGCACCGCGCCATGCATTTGACCGGAAAGGCCAATCGCGAGGATCTCACCCCAGCGCTGGGGTATTTTATGGCGCAGGCGGCCAATAACCCGTTGTGTCGCTTGCCACCAGTCAGTGGGATTTTGCTCCGACCATAAAGGATGTGGGCGCTGCACGGTCAAGGGTTCGCCTTCACTGGCCAGAATCTGGCCCCGGTCATCAATCACCATGGCTTTAATTTCTGACGTCCCTAAATCAAGTCCAAGATACATAGCAATTCCTTGTCGATGATTAACGGTTAGCAACGAGCCAGGTATTTACCCGGTCAATCGATTGGCGCAACAGCTGTTCAAACTGGCTGTCACTGGCTAGTGGCCCAAATAGCTTGCTGTCGCGAGCGAACAGACCTACCGGATCAGCTGATTGGAACATGGCATGGACGGCGGCGGCGTCCAGTATTCCGTCCTGGTATTCATACGGCAGGGTGCCCTGATGCCAACTTTCCATAAATACGAAGAATAATGCGGGTAGTATCGCGGTTGCTGCTGGGGTATCACCTCGTTGGTAGCACTCCATCAATGTGGGCGTAATAAATCCGGGAATTTTGGAAAAGCCATCTGCCGCCACCCGTTGGTTGGTGTCACGAATATACGGATTACTGAAACGGTCCAGCACCACATCACGGTAATTGGCAAGATCCAGTGGGCTTGGCGACAGTGATGGGATGACATCCTGAGTCACATAGTCATAGGCCATCTGGCGAATAGCGTCAGTCTGGGTACTTTCATGAATGTAACTTTGCCCAAGCAAGGTGCCAGCCCAGGCAATACAACTGTGACTGGCATTGAGGATGCGGATTTTTGCCTCTTCATACGGCAGAACTGATTCCACCATCTCTACACCCACATTCTCCAATGCTGGGCGTCCGGCAATAAAATCGTCCTCAATAACCCACTGGATGAATGATTCCCCCATAACCGGTGCCAGATCAGCGAAACCGGTTTGTTCCAGCACCCGTGGTGCGATGTCATCAGCGGGGCGCGGGGTAATGCGGTCAACCATGGTATTGGGACTACGGGTTTGACTTGTCACCCAACTGAGCAAGCTTTGCTGGTCGCGAAGTGCGAGGAACTCAAGCAGGCAATGGCGGAAACGTTCACCGTTATGACGCAAATTATCGCAGTTCAGCAAGGTCACTGGCCCGTTCTGCATCTGTTGGCGTTGCAGCAAGATACGGCTGATAGCACCGTATATTGTGCGGCAATCACCTTTGAGGTCAGCCTGGATATCCGCATTATCCTGTTGCAGGTTAAATTGGTTATCCAGGTAGTAACCGCCCTCGGTCACGGTAAAGGAGATAACGCGCGTTTCTGGCAGGCTACCTTGTGCTACCAATTGGCTCAGTTCTTTATCCCAAGGGATGATTTTGCGGATTGATGTGATTTTTTCATATTGACGCTCTCCCCCTGGTGTCACGGTTTCCAAGGTGTATTCGCCGTTTTGGGCTTGTAATGCATTGAGCAACGGGGTCGTGTCATCCCGAATATTAGCCAGAGCAATAGACCAACGATTATCGCCTATGGCCCGTAACCGGTGTAGATACCAGGCTTGGTGAGCACGGTGGAAGGAGCCTGCACCAATGTGCAACCACACTGCATGGGGGGTATTTAGAAAACTGTTCATAAATTATCTCCACAATCACGGTAAGTGTTGGCGTTATAATTTGAGCATAAGCTCTAACGTGGGGCATTTGCTCCGATGGCGTTAGGGTAATGTAACTTTTGCCCGAAAGGTGGGCTTTGGCTCACATAACCGTAAGTAGAGATAAAAATCTGTCAAATAGAGGCGTAAGATAATGACCATGGTGGTTTCACCCCCTATCTCTATTTCAAACAATATTGCGCAGATAACTCATGCAGAAGAGTGATAAGAAGCTGGATCAAGCGGCCAGAGCGGCCTGGATGTATTACGTTGCCGGGCAGACGCAACATGAAATTGCTGATGCCCTGGGGGTTTCGCGTCAGGTGGCACAGCGGCTGGTGGCGTGTGCTATTGATAACGGGCTGGTCAGTGTCAGCATTGCTCACCCGGTTGGCCGCTGTATGGCGCTGGCCGAACAGGTGCAAAAGCAGTATGGCTTGCATCAGTGTCAGGTGGTCCCCAGCTTGGGGATGGACAGCGCGGGTATCCAACGAGCCATTGCTGTGGTGGGGGCTGAAGTGATGTCGCAATTTCTGCGTCAAGAACAGCCACTGGTCATTGGTGTCGGCTCTGGTCGCAGTTTGAAAGCCGCCATTGATGAGTTACCTGATTTCGAACGTCCTCAGCACAGTTGTGTCTCACTTATCGGCGCTATTGCTGCTGATGGTTCCTGTACACGTTATGACGTCCCGCTGTGGATGGCCGAGAAAACACAAGGACGCTACTTTATTTTGCCCGCCCCTTTGTTTGCTGACAGCGCGGCGGATCGTGACCTGTGGTGTAATCACCGGATTTACCGCACTGTCACTGAGAAAGCAGCTCAGGCTGATGTTACGTTTATCGGTATTGGCTCAATGGGGTATCATTGTCCATTGCATAAAGATGGCTTTATTTCTGCACAAGATGTCGATGTGCTCATGGCCGCGAATGTTGTGGCAGAAATGCTGGGTAATTTCATTGATAGCGATGGTCAGCGCGTCGCCTATGAATTGGATCAGCGTTTAACCAGTGCCAGCTTACGTATTCAGCCAGAAAAACCGGTGATTGCTATCGCAGGTGGTAAGGAGAAACATCAGGCTATTAAAGCGGCGCTCAGGGGGCATTGGGTGAATGGTTTGGTTACGGATGAAGAGAGTGCGATGGCGTTACTGGCATAATCACAGAGAAAAAAGCGCGCCGAAAGGCGCGCAATTAACCAATGACACTACTGGGTAACACGAGGGTAATACAAGGTCATTTTCAGTCGCGCATTGACGGAGACACCCACTTCTGCGCGAAAGTTATCAATTAAGCACTGACAACCTGAGCCAGTAACTGTTTGGCATCAGCTTGTGCTTTGGTCGCCACTTCAGGACCATAAGCAATGCCTTCTGCAAACACAAATTCAACATCGGTAATGCCGATAAAGCCCAGGAACAGACGCAAGTAAGGCACCACCAGATCAGTTGGGGTATCTTTATGAATGCCTCCACGGCTGGTCAGAATAATGGCACGTTTGCCAGTTACCAAGCCTTCTGGACCTTTTTCTGTGTAGCGGAAAGTCACGCCAGCACGGGCAATCAGGTCAAAATAGTTTTTCAACTGCGTCGGGATATTGAAGTTGTACATTGGTGCTGCCATAACTATCACGTCATTGGCTTGCAGTTCAGCAATCAGCTCATCAGACAGTGCCAAAGCCTCTTGTTGGCGCGGTGTTAGCGCGGCATCTGAAGGGCGCAGAGCACCCACCAGTTCACCATCTAACACAGGAACCGGTTGAGCGGCCAAGTCACGTACAGTGATTTCGTCGTCAGCATGGGCTGCTTGCCATTGTTCGACAAAAAAGTCAGCTAATTGGTTGGATTGTGAATAAGTTGCCAGAATGCTTGATTTCAGGACCAGTACTTTGCTCATCGTAATTCCTTAACAGGTAACAGAGACTTAGGCGGTTCGCCCTTTCAATGAGATACACTTTATTAATATTTTTCTATTAGTGATAGCGCAATATTTTGCGTTCTTTGTTCGATTTAATTGAATGATGATAATCAGATAGGAAATTTCCGCCGGGTTACAGCGTAATCCGAGGCTGTGTTACCATATCGGGTAAGGGTTTATCTAATAAAAGCTATGGGTCACTCATCTATTTGGCGTCGAAAATGGGTGTATTGGCAGGTTAAAAATTGATACCGATTAATAAAAAATATCGGCCAATCAAACTCATAGCATAAAATCATTGGGCTGATACCGTAGGTTGCAGCCGCATCGTAACAAGGAACACAGAACGTGAAATCTTCGCTCGCAGCATTATCCACCCAACTCGGTGAGTTGATGCTCCGTGACCAACAACGCCTGCGGCGTCGGCTGCAAGGCGCACGAAAAATTAATAATCCACAGGCCGTAGAGGCGATTAGCCTCGAGCTTGAGGCTGATATAGCAACCGCCATGCAGCGGGTTATTCGTCGTCGAGCTGCTTGTCCGGCGATAACTTATCCTGAAAACTTGCCAGTCAGCCAGAAAAAGCAAGATATCTACCATGCTATTCGTGACCATCAGGTGGTGATCGTCGCCGGTGAAACCGGTTCCGGTAAAACCACCCAGTTGCCGAAAATTTGCCTGGAGCTGGGGCGGGGCGTGCAAGGGGTGATCGGCCATACTCAACCACGTCGTCTGGCTGCGCGCACCGTCGCAAACCGTATTGCGGATGAACTGGATACCTCCCTGGGCGGTTGTGTCGGTTATAAAGTGCGTTTTAACGATCAAGTGGGTGAAAACACGCTGGTTAAGTTGATGACCGACGGGATTTTGTTGGCTGAAATTCAGCAAGATCGTCTGTTGATGCAATATGACACGTTGATTATCGATGAAGCCCATGAACGTAGCCTGAACATTGATTTCATCTTGGGCTATTTGCGTGAATTATTACCCAAACGCCCAGATCTAAAAGTGATTATCACTTCGGCGACCATTGATCCGCAGCGTTTCTCCCAGCATTTCAATAATGCCCCTATTATCGAGGTTTCTGGCCGCACCTATCCGGTCGAAGTACGTTATCGCCCTATTGTGGATGATGCCGATGATGTTGAACGTGACCAACTACAGGCTATTTTTGATGCGGTTGATGAGTTAGGCCATGAAAGCCCTGGCGATATTCTGATCTTTATGAGTGGTGAGCGTGAGATTCGTGATACCGCTGATGCATTGATGAAGCAAAATCTGCCTCATACGGAAGTGCTACCACTCTATGCCCGCTTATCAAACAGTGAGCAGAATAGGGTGTTCCAGTCGCATCATGGGCGGCGAATTGTATTGGCGACCAACGTGGCCGAAACCTCGCTCACCGTACCTGGGATTAAGTACGTGATTGACCCCGGTACAGCTCGCATCAGCCGTTATAGCTTCCGTACTAAGGTGCAGCGGTTGCCTATCGAGCCGGTGTCTCAGGCGTCAGCTAATCAGCGTAAAGGCCGTTGTGGCCGTGTGTCAGACGGTATCTGTATCCGTCTTTATTCTGAGCAGGACTTCCTCTCTCGCCCAGAGTTTACTGACCCGGAAATTCTACGAACCAACCTGGCCTCCGTCATTTTGCAAATGACCTCACTCGGTCTGGGTGATATTGCGGCATTCCCGTTTGTGGAAGCCCCCGATAAACGCAATATCCAAGATGGTGTTCGGTTACTGGAAGAACTGGGTGCGATACAAACCGCCGATAATGGTCATCAACAACTGACCCCGCTGGGGCGGCAATTAGCGCAATTGCCCGTCGACCCTCGTCTGGCACGGATGGTGCTGGAAGCACAGAAAAGTGGCAGTGTCCGCGAATTGATGATCATTACCTCGGCGTTGTCGATTCAGGACCCGCGTGAACGGCCAATGGATAAGCAGCAGGCTTCTGATGAAAAACATCGTCGCTTTGCGGATAAGGATTCTGATTTCCTGGCATTTGTTAACTTATGGGATTACCTGAAAGAGCAGCAAAAAGAGTTGTCATCAGCGCAGTTCCGTAAACTGTGCCGCAGTGACTTTCTCAACTATCTGCGGGTGCGCGAATGGCAGGATATCTACACGCAACTGCGCCAGGTGGTGAAAGAACTGGGTATTCCGGTGAATAGTGTTGCAGCCGACTACCGTAGCGTGCATACCGCGATATTGACCGGTTTGTTATCTCATATCGGCCAAAAAGATGTTGAAAAGCAAGAGTATACCGGTGCTCGTAACGCAAGGTTTGCTATCTTCCCCGGTTCCGGCTTATTTAAAAAACCGCCGAAATGGAGCATGGTGGCTGAGCTGGTCGAAACCAGTCGCTTATGGGGCCGCATTGCTGCTCGCATCGAGCCGGAATGGATCGAACCTTTGGCGCAGCATTTGGTGAAACACCATTATAGTGATCCGCATTGGGAGAAAGCACAGGGTGCGGTGATGGCCAGTGAGAAAGTCACCCTATTTGGTTTACCCATTGTTGCTGAGCGCAAAATCAATTACGGCCCGATTGACCCACCGCTATGCCGTGAGCTGTTTATTCGTCATGGCTTGGTGGAGGGGGATTGGCAAACGCGTCACGCTTTTTTCCGCGCCAATCTCAAACTATTGGCTGAAGTTGAAGAGTTGGAGCACAAATCACGTCGGCGCGATATTCTGGTGGATGATGAGACACTGTTTAACTTCTATGACCAGCGAATTGGTCGCGAGGTTATTTCAGCCCGTCATTTTGATAGCTGGTGGAAGAAAACCAGCCAGACACAGCCAGAGTTATTGAACTTTGAAAAAACCATGCTTATCAAAGATGGCGCGAACAAAGTTAACCCGCTCGACTATCCCAACTTTTGGTATCAGGGTTCGCTTAAGTTACGGCTTTCCTACCAATTTGAACCCGGTACTGACGCTGATGGGGTAACCGTACATATTCCGTTGCCCATCCTTAATCAGATCCAAGAGCAGGGTTTTGATTGGCAGATACCGGGGATTCGGCGTGAATTAGTGATTGCACTGATCAAGTCTTTGCCTAAACCGGTGCGGCGCAATTTTGTCCCCGCGCCCAATTATGCTGAGGCGTTTCTGGCTCGCGTTACCCCGATGGAGGTGGGGCTGCTCGATGCATTAGAGCGTGAACTGCGGCGCATGACGGGTGTGACAGTGTCACGTGATAGTTGGCAATGGGACCAAGTGCCAGATCATCTTAAAATAACCTTCCGTGTGCTCGATGATAAAAATCGTATTTTGCGTGAAGGTAAAGACCTTGCTGCCTTGAAGCTACAGTTACAAGAGAAAGTGCAGGAAACATTGTCCGCCGTTGCCGACGATGGTATTGAACAAACTGACTTACATATCTGGAGTTTCGGTGATCTACCGCTGTGCTATGAGCAGCGTCGTGGTGGCTATGAAGTCAAGGCATACCCGGCACTGGTGGATGAAAAAGACAGTGTCGCTATTCGCTTGTTTGATACAGAATCTCAGCAACAACAAGCTATGTGGCAGGGGACAAGACGTTTACTATTATTGAATATCCCATCCCCTATAAAGTATTTACATGAGAAATTGCCGAACAAATCCAAGCTCGGGCTCTATTTCAATCCTTATGGCAAAGTGTTGGACCTGATTGATGACTGCATAGCTTGTGGTGTGGATAAGTTAGTTGCGCAGTATGGTGGCCCCGCATGGCAAGAGGCGGAGTTCGCTCGACTACAGGAAAAGGTTCGTGCTGAACTGAATGACACGGTGGTTGAGATTGCCAAGCAAGTTGAACAAATTCTGACGACGGTATTCAGTATTAATAAGCGACTGAAAGGCCGGATAGATATCTCAATGGCATTGGCTCTCTCTGATATTAAAGCCCAGCTAGGGGGGCTTATTTATCGTGGTTTCGTGACCAATAATGGTTGGAAACGTCTGCCGGATACACTGCGTTATCTGCAAGCGATTGAGCGCCGATTGGAAAAGCTGGCTATGGACCCGCATCGTGATCGTGCCCAAATGCTACGCGTAGAACACGTGCAACAGATGTGGCAGCAATGGCTGCATAAATTGCCGCCAAAACGCCAGCAAGATGAAGAAGTTAAAGAAGTTCGCTGGATGATTGAAGAACTGCGTGTGAGCTTATTTGCTCAGCAATTGGGGACAGCTTACCCTATTTCTGACAAGCGTATTCTGCAAACTATCGAACAGCTTTCTGCCTGATTAGCGATTAATATCACTCCGCGTTCTAAGTATCATTGATTTAGGCGCGGAGTCTCTTACTGACTAAATTCCTTCCTAATATACCGCTATAAAATTCACTATCTTTATGATTCATCTATTTTTATCTGCATGTCAACTATGTAATAGATGAAACTTGCTGATGTTGATGCGAAGCCTCTCGAGAATTGTAAATTAACTGGGCTGCATGGCCGCGGCGTTATTGCCTCCTATCTTGAACTCCCGCTATATGGGTACTGACAAATCAGACCATTGGGTTAAAGTTTGTCTGATTTAGGGTCACCATATTTGATTACCTATGGTGAGTTTGATAGAGTTTTTCCAGCGCAGGGATTGCTTATGTATCAAATTAGTTTGTTGAGGTTGGCACAGCGCGAGTTGTTTAAATTACCTGTAGGCATTCAGGCGGCTCTGATTAAAACTATGGATGAGTTAGAGGCTTATGGTCATGAGTTGCGGGAGCCAGAGGTGCGGGATATTGGGCGCGGGCTAAAGGAGTTGCGGGTTAGTGCTAGAGAGGGGGGCGGGCGTGGTTTTTTCTTTTACCACCTGGGTCGGCAGGTTTACATCATTCATATCTTACAAAAGAAGACGCAAAAGACCCCAAGACGAACACTGATGTTGGCTTATCAGCGGATGAAGGAAATCAAACGGAGATTGCAACCATGAAAAAACAAGATGACTTTGACATTATTTCTTTTGCTGAGATTAAAGCAGATGCTTTAAATCATCCTCAGGTCAAAGAAGCTTACACAGACTTGCAGATTCGCGACGCCATGATGACTGAGCTGAAAGCTGCCCGTCAGCAATGTAATTTAACACAAGAGGAAGTGGCGCAACGAGCAGGGCTGAAAAAACAAAATATCAGTCGTATGGAGAAAGGTATCATTTCTCCCAACCTCACCACGTTGAGCCGTTACGCAGCAGCATTAGGTGGGACTTTTGTTTTCAAATTCAACCAAAAGCCCCATTGTGTCAGTAAGAAATAGGGGATATCCCTCACTCTGTGTATCACTGAATAAAGTGGTCACTTTGCTGCATTTTTAGCGAGCGTTTTTAACCGTTCTCTAATCGCCGTTACCGCCAGGGCGCGGTTATCCGCAAGATAGCGGTCTTTGGCGACCGGTGCAGAACTTTGAATCGCAATTAAAGACCACGCGTCGCCATTTTTTAGTAATAGTGGGGAACCACTGTCACCTGGCAAGGTATCGCATTGGTGTGAGAGTACGCCCTGTTGTGCCCAACCGGTAACCAGACAGTCTTCATGGCTGTATAAAGTTTCAAGATGATCAAGGGGATAACCTGCTTGAGTTATCTTACGATTAACCAATTTAAGCGCTTGTGTCAGCTCACTTGCGGTTCCATCCCAAAGCGGTAACGGCTTAATCGGGATAGGCTTTGTGTTAGTTAACCGAATAAGTGCAAAATCATAAGCGGCGGCGGCGGGTGGAACTATCCAACCATCGCCATCAGGTTTAAGTTTTTTACCTAATTTGGCATCAACCAGCGTTTCCAGTCGGGTAATCTGGTACTTCCAATGACCATCATGAGACATAAAACGTAAGGCAACCGCGCGATCAATTTTCCCCGGTGGGGTAAGAACGCAATGGCCTGCGGTGAGCGCCAGACGAGGGGAGATTAACGTTGCTGTGCAAAGGTTGCCACTGGTTGTTTCAACTTGCCCGATGGCTTGCCACGGCCACTCCGTACTGTTTGTTATCGCTGTACGGTCATCTTTCCCGAAGAACAACGTGGTTTGATCCGCAATGCTGCTTTCGTCATCCGGCTTGTCAGTGGGGGGAAGGGCTAAAGCCATAGAGATGGAAAGTGGCAACAGACTCAATAGCAATAATGAAGATAAACGCATAAATAATTAGCCTTGCCTTTATTTACTGACCAAAGGTTATCCATTAACACACCTGAGACCTGCTGATTAGACGGCTAATCACAGCTCCACTAGCGCTAACTATAGACATAATAAGTTGTGTCATATGTTGTCAGTAATTGATTTTTCGATAATTTTAGAGCGCTATCGGCCGTTGGTACTATAAATAAAAGAATAATGTGATCAGACCGCAAATAACTAATATGGCTAAAGTGATTTCAAATAAATAATGGCGCAGCATTATCAGCACTCCTAATAAAAAACACCCGGTAAACCGGGTGTCGAGTGAATCGCTGTTGCAGGTCAATCGTGAGAGCCTGTTGTGGCTTTCACAAGTTAAATGCTGCCGCTATTTGGTCACTGGCACTGCGGTTGGAGCAGACTTACTGTGTGTCGCTTTTTTATGGTGTTTTTTGGCCGCCTGTGCTTTTTGCACCGGGGCTGCTTTATCCATTTTTTTCATCGAATCAGTTTTTTTAGCTTTCTTGTGGTGCATGGTTTTAGCCGGTGCATTATGAGCTACTGGTGCTGTAACAACGGGTGCCGCCGGTGGTGCAACGGTGTCGGCGGCTATTGCTATAGATGATACACCCAAGGTTGCAGCAACAATCAGAGCTAATACTGTTTTCATAATTTATTCCTCAGTGTTCTGTTTGTATATCGGCCCCGTTGGGTCGTTATAAAGAGAGTAGAGGAAATATATACTGGCTTCCGTGAGTCATTGGTTTCGGCTTGTAACCGATTGTACAACGGTAATAAACCAGATAAATAACCGACAAAATCACTTGTTTTAGTTACAACATACAGTAAGCGTTTTAATAAACTTATCGTCTTATGTAACATCAACGTCGCTTGATAGTGGGATGTAATTTGAGTTATGCAGGGAGAGGGGCGCCCAACCCTAATGAGAGGTTAGGCGCAGACCAACACGCAATAAATTACAAATAACGCCGCTCTAAATGTTGGCGGAAGTAGCGAGGGTTAAGTGTTTCACCGGTAGCCTTGGTCATTAATTCTGCGGTTGAGTAACGGCTGCCATGCTGCCAGATATTCTGTTGTAACCAGGTGAATAGGGCGCTGAGATCGCCACTAGCGATACTCTTATCCAGCCCCGGAATAGCATCACGGGCAGTTTGGAACAGTTGCGCTGCATACATTGCACCCAATGTATACGTTGGGAAATAGCCAAAAGCACCATCGGTCCAATGGATATCTTGCATACATCCATTACGGTAATTACCCTCAGTATTAATACCGAGGTATTGCTGCATTTTCTCATTCCACAGCATAGGGATATCATCTACTTCGATTTCACCACTGATCAACGCTTTTTCGATTTCATAACGCAATATAACATGGGCAGGATAGCTCACTTCATCGGCATCAACTCGAATAAAACCCGTTTTAACCCGTTGATTGAGAGCTATGAAGTTCTGTTGCGCAAAAGCGGGTTGATCGCCAAATTGGTTTGCTACCAGTGGGCGGATCACTTGTAAGAATTCATTACTACGTGCTAATTGCATCTCAAACAGTAAGCTTTGGGACTCATGGATGGCGGTTGACCGTGCATGGGAAATGGGTTGCCCTAACCATTCACGTGGTAGATTTTGCTCATAACGGGCATGGCCTGTTTCATGCACAATACCCATTAATGAACTGAGAAATTCTTGTTCGTTATAACGAGTTGTAATGCGTACGTCTTGAGGAACACCACCGCAGAACGGATGTACACTGACATCGACCCGCCCGCCGTCAAAGTCAAAACCGAGTACTTTCATCACTTGTAACCCAAGCTGACGCTGTTTTTCCACGTCAAAAGGGCCCTGTGGTATCAGGCAGTTTTCATTGGCTTGTTTAGCCGTCACTTTTTGTAATAGGTCAGGTAGCCATTGCTTAAGATCACCAAATATACGGTCTAAATCGGCACTGTTAGTCCCTGGTTCATAGAGATTAAGTAATGCGTCATAACCCGAGATACCAGCCGCCTGAGAACGTATCGAGGCTTCTTCACGGCTGAGTTTGACCACTTCCCGCAAGTTTTTTGCAAAACCATGCCAATCATTAGCGATACGCTGTTGCCGCCATGCATGCTCACATCGTGCACCTGCCAGTGATTTAGCTTCTACCAGTGCTTCTGGCAGCAGGACTGCATTGTCATAATGGCGACGCATTTCGCATAAATTTGCCTGCGCAATATCATCAAGCGTTTCTTGCTCAGCTTGTTTTAACCATTCACCAACCTGGTTGGCCGTTAATATCTGGTGTTGTAAGACATTTAGCTCCGCCATCGCTTCTGAGCGGGCAAGATTACCTTTCGCTGGCATCATAGTCTGCATATCCCATCCGGCAATAGCCGACAGGTGTTCGAAACGTGCAAGACGGGTAAAGGTTGTACGCAGGTGGTGGTAAGCGGTGGTCATAAAACACTCCAAAGTAAAAGTTAGTGCTTAATCTTGATCAACGGACAGTGAGTAAAGGCTTTTTACCGGCCAACAGAACCGGAAACTGGCACCGCCTAATGAACTGGCATCGACGGAGATACTGCCCTGATAAGCCAGTGCGATGGAGTGAACAATCGCCAAGCCCAGGCCACAGCCTCCTGTTGCCCGGTCGCGACTGGGATCGAGGCGAACAAAAGGCTCAAAAACGCGTGCGCGCTCTTCCAAAGGGATACCAGGCCCATCATCTTCAACTTGCAAGCAGGCGTTGTCACCATCAAACCATAATCCGATACGTAGTCGTTGAGTGGAATAGCGTAGCGCGTTATTAACCAGATTATCTAATACACGCTCCATCAGACGCAGGTCAACAGCACCAAAGTCACCGCGATGGGGGATATCGAGTTCGATTTCCCGATCACTATGGATTAAGCGCATATCCACGACTTTTGCTGTTAACCAGGCGGGTAGGTCGATGGGTTCCAGATTAAGGGAAACCTGCGGGCGGTCCAATCGAGCGTAGGTCAGTAACTCATCAATCAGTGCTTCTAACTGGCCAATATCATGATTTAAAGCCAATTGTTCACTTTCTGTCAGGTTGTCACTCATCGCTAAACGATAACGTAAACGCACGAGCGGTGTGCGGAGTTCATGAGCAATACCATCAATGAGTAATTTCTTGCTAACAATCAGAGTATTGATATTGTCAGCCATTTGATTAAACGCCACGCCTAAGCGGTTTAAACTGGACGTAGGATCAAAATGGGTTCGCTCGTCAAGATAGCCAGCCCCCAGTCGCTGAGCTGCATTCTCCAGTTTCAGTAGGTCTTTCCAGTGCGGGCGCATCCACAAGAATACTGGCAGCGCTAAGGACATACCAATCAGGATTAATAAGGCCAAGTCGAGCAGGCGCATTTGATGCAAATAAAATAAATAGGGGACTGGGCCGACAGCAAGAACGTAGTGACTGCGTGGGATACGTTGCAGGAAAGTATATTCATCATCTAACGCAATAATTTCACCGGCACGCAGGCGTTTATTCAAACGCTCGCCGAGATCTCGTTTATCGAGAGGTTCTATATGCAACTGAAAGGAAAGATTTAAATCCAGTGTAGCAATGGTTTTATTCCAATCCTTCAGGGGAATTTCTCGCAATTCACTGCGCATCAACGAAAGTGAACTTTTCATCAGGTCATCTAATGACTGCCGGCCAGCACGCTCTGCGGTGACTTTGTAAACCAAACCGACCAGCATCGCCATCACCATAAAACAGACGAACAGCAATAAGAAAAACTGAATAAATAGCTTCCTCATTGTTGCACGGACTCCCAGGCATTGGGGGCGAATAAATAGCCTTTATTACGCACGGTTTTGATGCGAAATGGCTCGAAAGCATTGTCATAGAGTTTGCGCCGCAAACGCGAGATGGCAACGTCTATACTGCGGTCCATGCCGTCGTAGCTGACTCCGCGTAAATTTTTCAGTAGCGCTTCACGGTCCATTATTATTCCTGCATGGGTAGCTAACTCCCATAACAAATCAAAATCAGACGTGGATAATGTTATCTCTTCATCATTAAGATTAACTTGGCGGTTTACCGGATCGATACAGAGTAAGCCGAAATGAATCGCATTATGACCGGTAAATGGCGGACTAATGATCTCTTTGCTTTGTTGCTGATTATGCTGGCGAAGATGTAGCCGTAGGCGTGCTAGCAGTACTGCGGGTGGTGTGGTTTTGAGAATATAGTCATTTGCGCCCATTTCAAGCGACAGAATATGGTTCATATCACTGTCAAGCGAGGTCAGTAGCACAATCGGCCCCTCATAAACCGGCCGCAAATCACGACATAGCGTCATGCCATCTTTTCCTGGCAACATGATATCAAGCAATACCAAGTCCGGTTGTTGTTGTTCAATCACCGCCTGGGCAGTATCGCCACGGGGTTCTACAAACACATCAATGTCATGCTTACCCAGATAGGCCGCAATCAATTTTCCGACTTCCGGGTCGTCTTCCACAAAAACAATTTTGGTCATGTTTTTCAGTTTATAAAGGTGCCAGAATTCAGCATAGCGCGCAGTTGACAGCAATACTATGCATGTTATTTATTCCGCTTATCATTAATGCTGATGAGTGATTGCTAGACAACAGGCAAATCATTTCATTATATTAATAAAAGTGATTATATCGTCATCTCTATTTTGTTGCGCCTATCGTTTATATATCAATACTTACGATTAATGAATAGCTGTATCGATCAGCTGAGGACTGAGGGATGAGTGGCGAACACATTGGTGCGCCAGCGCACAGTGAAAAGGTTTGTTTCAATTACACGGAATTTTTAGCCGCATCATGCAAAAAACGGTGGAGTTTTATCGATGCGATTTATGGTGTTATGCCGATATTTGGCATGGTAGTAAAATCGCAGACTGAATCGGAAAAAACACCGCAAGAGCGGCTTAACGCATTGGCCTTACAGGTATTATCTACCCAGCTTAATGACCAAACCAATATTGTTCGCTTGATTCGGCTAGCCGAACAACAGGGCATTACGGTGTTGGATATCCAGTTGCCTTACCCTTTGGAGACTGCTCAACTCGGCGAGATTAAACAAAAATTGCCGGAATCGATAAAATTAAGCCAGCAGGGGGAGTGTTTATCGGTGGATTTGGCGGGGGCAACTAATCATTAGTTAACAGACGATACTCAAACGGGCAAACTGAGGTAACGCGGTCAGCCCATTTGAGATCTTATTTTTCGCCGCTTTTATTCGGGCTTAATGCATCGCGAACCAGGTTGCTGGAATAGTTGCAATCAACACCAGGCCGATAGCCGCTCGCTCCACGGTATTGAGTAATTTCAGCCCTTCATGCCCTTTGCGCGCATAAATAAATACCAATAATCCTGGGGCATATAACAGAACGGACAACAGCAGGTACACTAACCCGGCAGCATAAATTAACCACAAACCATACAAGCACGCGCCACTGGCAGCAACAATCAAACGCCAGTCATGACGCTTTAAGGCGACTTTAAATAAGAAGGCTCCCACGAGGAAATAGGGTACCAGAATCATTTCTGACGCAATTGTTAGTAAGGTATTGTAGTTGCTGCCCGTCAGCCAAATCAGAATCAGAGCCACCTGTACTGCGCAGTTGGTTAACCACAAAGATTGTGCCGGTGCATTGTTTTTATTCTGATGGCGGAACATTTTGGGAAAAGCCCCGTGCTTAGCTGCAACCATCGGCACTTCAGCAGCCATAATGGTCCAGCTAAGATAAGCGCCACACACAGAAATAATGAGCCCAGTGGCAATGATGACTTCACCCCAAGGGCCAATCATCTCGACCATAATTCCAGCCATCGACGGATTACGCATACCAGCTAACTCAGCCCGCGGCACTACGCCAAGAGACAATAGGGTAATGAGCAAATAAACGCACAGGGCAGAAAGCACGGCTAACATGGTTGCCCGACCCACATCTTTTTTATTGCGTGCGCGGGCCGAAACAACGACTGCGCCTTCCACTCCAATAAAGACCCAGAGCGTTATTAGCATGGTGTCCTTAACCTGCTGCCAGACCGGGGTATGCAGCGCGACACCACTAAAATCAAAACTAAAAGTATCAAGGCTGAATGCCAGGCCCGCCAACACAATAAAGCCACCGATAGGCAGCAGTTTTGCCAAGGTGGCGGCCAGGTTAATACTGGCGGCGGTTTGGACACCGCGCAGAACCAGTGCATGCACCAACCATAGCAGGAAGGAGGCTCCCAGCAATGCCTGCCAAGTATTCCCTTCACCGAAGATAATGTGGCCCGATTTATCAGTAAAGAAGCTTAATGCAGCAAAAACAATTACTAAGTAAGAGACATTAGCAATAACGGCGCATAGCCAGTAACCCCAGGCTGAGAAAAAACCGATAAGATCACCAAAGCCTTCTTTGGCATAGGTGAATATTCCGCCATCGAGATCAGGGCGCAAGCGCGTCAGTAACAGCATGGCAAACGCCAGGAAGATGATCCCCACGCCGGTAATACTCCAGCCGATAAGCAGTGCCGCAGGGCTGGCAACTTCTGCCATATTTTGCGGTAAGCTGAAGACACCTGCTCCCAGCATTGAGCTAAGCACCAGCGCGGTTAGCGCAGTCAGGCCGAGTTTTTTTTCCAATTATGGATCCTGGTTTTGAAAGTATTAATGAATGGTTACTGACTTGTAAGCAGCATTATATGAGGAAAGATTATCGATAATTGACAGATAATAGCCCCAAATTTTTTGGGAGATTTTACGGAGTGGAACGCGATCATGCAATGATTGGTTATGCGATTTGGGCAAAAAATTATTCAGTCCGTACCAATAAGAAGCAGGACAACAACAGACACATAAAAAAAGGCAGCACATAGCTGCCCTTACAGTAACGATTTAAGCAAACTTATTTGAACAAGTCAGCGCTAACACTCAGGTTACCACCACTTTGGTTCTGCCACTGGCGAGTCACATGGTAATACTTCGCACCTTTTGCCGCAGCACGTTTAGCCACTTCATGAGATACGTCAGTCATGCTGTTGTAGTGACCGCTAAAGGTAATAGAATCAAACGGCACCATCTGTGCGGCTGTCGTGTTATTCAGCTCCTGAATTTGAGTTCCATCATTCAGGGTGACAGTGTAACGTTTACCGGTTGATGATTGCGTTTCGAAGAAACGGCCCACATCAGCACTTGGCGTACCTGAAGAGGCAACACCTGGGATTTCAACGTTGGCAGCAGCTGCGCCACCGGCAGCCAGTGCCGCACGGCCAGCATCAGAATCGGCAGGAATAACATCCGGGCTCTGAACAACACGTTTTGCCGCATCTGCTTTATAAACATATGCCGTCACAAACTGGTTGCCGCCTTGGTTTGCATCAACCTGACGCACGATAAAGAAGGAGTAAGCCCCTTTCTCTTTTGCCGCTTTTGAAATGGCATCGTTGATATCAGGCTGGCTGCGGAAGAAGCCACTAACAGAAACGGTATCATAAGGCTGAAGCGCGTAGGCTTCTGCTTTTGGCAATTCTTTCACATCATTAAAGACGCGATACTGGGTTTCTTTGCTCACTTCCGCTGCATCGTTATGATAAACATCGGCCGTTACACGCCAGTTGCCGCCATTATTGTTGCTGTTGATATCCTGAATATAGAAGGAGTCTGCACCCAATTTGTCAGCACGGCGGGATACCGCATCCGCTGCTTCATTTATTGCATTAAATCGGCCAGTAATAGTAATGCGATCAAATGGCTTAATGGCTGCTGCTTGCTCAGGCGCGAGTTCTTTTGCCGCTTGTGCAGCAGAAAGCGCGGTGAGTGATAGCAATGCCGATGCGATGATCGTGTATTTCAGCTTCATAAAAAATCCTTTCGCCTTGCGCATTAACGTTGATACGTGCGGAACAATTGATGTGTAACAGAATAGCAGATGATTATTACATGTAATAATGGCGGGTGTCTCAGCAATTTATATGACTTAGTATATCAATTCTGAAGATTAGCCCGCCGGTACTTTACAGCAATAATAGGGATAAGCTTTACGAATAATTGCTTTAACGTCATAAGTGCTGATTATTTACATTTTGCTAACCTGCTGCCGCGCCATTACTGGGCTGCCTCATTATTGTCCGGCTTGTTATTTTGGTGCAAAGTTGCAGGACAAGCCGCTGGTAAATATTATTTTTGTAGTGAATTATAGAGAGTTCTTTCCGCCTGCCAGTTTTAGTGCAAAAACTGCACCAGAAGCACACACAGATATGGATCATCAGTCACATTTTCAGTAGGTTATAGGGAGCTGTAGCAAAGCAGGTTTATCAGTAACCAAATAGAACTGAAGCATACCCAAATTAGTGGGTGTTGCCGGTAGGCTGCAAGCAAACGAATCCCACGTCAGTGGTTCGGGTGAGTGTAGGTCGCTAACGTCCCAGCAACGCCGAGTAAGATGGATATGGCAATACTCATCATCAAAGACAGGTAAAAAGGGAACATTATGCGTATTGGTGTACCAAAAGAGCGGTTGGCCAATGAAGCCCGTGTTGCAGCAACGCCGAAAACGGTGGAACAACTGCTGAAATTAGGCTTCACCGTGGCGATTGAAAGTGGAGCTGGTCACTTAGCCAGCTTCGACGATGCGGCGTACCAGGAAGCGGGTGCCACCATTACGGATACCACCGATGTGTGGCAATCCGACCTTATCCTCAAAGTGAATGCGCCCCTTGAGGAAGAAATTAGCCTGATGCGCGCCGGGAGTACGTTAGCCAGTTTTATCTGGCCAGCTCAAAACCCGGAATTACTGCAAAAGTTAGCGGAGCGTCAGGTAACCGTATTGGCCATGGATTCAGTGCCGCGCATATCTCGCGCGCAATCGATGGATGCGCTCAGTTCAATGGCAAATATAGCCGGCTATCGTGCCATTGTTGAAGCTGCCCATGAATTTGGTCGCTTCTTCACTGGGCAAATTACGGCCGCGGGTAAAGTTCCACCGGCGAAAGTGGTGATTATCGGGGCTGGGGTTGCAGGTTTGGCAGCCATCGGGGCGGCAGGGAGTATGGGTGCTATCGTGCGTGCATTCGACACCCGCCCAGAAGTAAAAGAACAAGTTCAGAGTATGGGGGCTGAATTCCTTGAGCTGGACTTTGAGGAAGAAGCGGGCAGTGGTGATGGTTACGCCAAAGTGATGTCTGACGCTTTTATCAAAGCCGAGATGGCACTGTTTGCCGCTCAAGCTGCTGAAGTGGACATCATTGTTACCACTGCACTGATTCCGGGTAAACCTGCTCCTCGGTTGATCACCAAAGAGATGGTGGCATCCATGAAGTCGGGCAGTGTGATTGTTGACCTGGCCGCGCAAACCGGTGGTAACTGTGAATTGACCGTCGCCGATAAAGTGACAGTGACAGACAATGGCGTAAAAATTATCGGTTATACCGATCTACCCAGCCGTTTACCCACACAGTCATCGCAACTTTACGGAACTAACCTGGTTAACTTGCTGAAATTACTCTGTAAAGAGAAAAATGGTGAGATAGATATTGATTTCGAAGATACCGTGATTCGCGGTGTAACCGTGGTCAAAACCGGTGAAATAACGTGGCCAGCACCGCCTATTCAGGTATCAGCACAGCCTCAGGCGGCTAAAGCTGAACCTATTGTGAAAGAAGACGCCAAGCCTGGCTCGCCATGGCCGAAATACATCATTATGGCACTGGTCGTTGTGTTGTTTGGCTGGTTAGCAAATGTTGCTCCGAAAGAGTTTTTATCTCACTTTACGGTGTTTGCACTGGCGTGCGTAGTGGGTTATTACGTGGTGTGGAACGTCAGCCATGCACTACATACACCTTTAATGTCAGTCACTAACGCCATTTCAGGCATTATTGTTGTCGGCGCATTATTGCAGATTGGCCATGGCGGCTGGGTAAGCTTCTTATCCTTTATTGCCGTACTGATTGCCAGTATCAACATTTTTGGTGGCTTTACGGTCACCCAGCGCATGCTGAAAATGTTCCGTAAAAACTGAGTGGTATAAAACTCGGTGGGTATAAAAATAATGTCACACAAAAATATAGGGGTAACTGATGTCTAGTGGTCTCGTTACAGCTGCGTACATAGTTGCTGCGATTTTATTTATTTTCAGTTTGGCTGGGCTGTCGCGCCACGAAACATCCAAACAAGGTAACACTTTCGGTGTGACCGGTATGGCTATCGCGCTTATCGCCACCATCCTTGGGCCGGATTCAGGTAATGTTGGCTGGATTATCATTGCCATGGTGATTGGTGGCGCAATTGGTATCTATCTGGCGAAGAAAGTCGAAATGACTGAAATGCCAGAACTGGTCGCCATTTTGCACAGTTTCGTCGGTCTGGCAGCCGTTCTGGTTGGCTTTAACAGCTATCTGGATCACGGCCCGGTGGTGATGGACGCGGTGATGGTGAATATCCATCTGACCGAAGTCTTCTTAGGTATCTTTATCGGGGCAGTCACATTCACCGGTTCTATTGTTGCCTTTGGTAAGTTACGCGGGATTATCTCATCCAAGCCACTGATGTTGCCACAACGCCATAAGTTGAATCTGGTGGCGCTGGTTGTGTCATTCCTGCTGATGATTTTGTTCGTCAAAACCGACAGCGTTAGCTTACAAGTGGTCGCGTTGTTATTGATGACGGTGATTGCTTTGGGCTTTGGCTGGCACTTGGTGGCATCTATCGGTGGTGCTGACATGCCGGTTGTGGTCTCAATGCTGAACTCCTACTCCGGTTGGGCTGCGGCTGCCGCAGGTTTCATGTTGAGCAATGACCTGTTGATTGTAACGGGGGCCTTGGTCGGTTCTTCCGGTGCTATTCTGTCTTACATCATGTGTAAAGCGATGAATCGCTCATTTATCAGTGTGATCGCCGGTGGCTTTGGTACTGATGGTTCTTCAACCGGTAATGCTGAAGAAATGGGTGAATACCGTGAAACCACGGCTGAAGAAGTGGCTGACCTGCTGAAAAATGCTAGCTCAGTTATCATCACTCCGGGTTATGGCATGGCAGTGGCACAGGCACAATACCCCGTCGCTGAGATTACTGCAAAACTACAAGCGCGGGGCATCAAAGTCCGCTTTGGTATTCACCCGGTAGCTGGGCGTTTGCCCGGTCATATGAACGTGTTATTGGCTGAAGCCAAGGTCCCTTATGACGTAGTGCTGGAAATGGATGAAATCAATGATGATTTCCCAAGTACTGATGTCGTGTTGGTGATTGGTGCCAACGATACGGTTAACCCAGCAGCACTTGAAGACCCGCGTAGCCCGATTGCCGGCATGCCGGTGTTGGAAGTATGGAAAGCGCAAAGTGTTATTGCCTTTAAACGTTCAATGAATACCGGTTATGCTGGCGTGCAAAACCCATTGTTCTTTAAAGAAAATACCCAAATGTTGTTTGGCGATGCTAAAGACAGCGTAGAAGCAATTTTACGCGCGTTGTAATTCGTTATTACGAATCGCAGATCAAGGGCCACCTATTCGGTGGCCCTTCTTTTTGATTTAATCAATGGGTGATGTCAGACAAGGGTTATTCAATCTCTTCCAGATCTTCATGACCTTCTATCGGACAGGTAAATCCTTCGGGTTTAATTGCCAGTAAGTCACACTTAAGATGGTCGATCACATGTTCGGTAGTATTGCCAATAAAGGCGGCAGATAGCCCAGTACGCCCCAAGGTACCCAGAACAACCACCCCAGCCCGCAAGTGTTCAGCCAAATCAGGAATAACCTCTTCAGGGAGACCTTTTTCAACATGGGTGAATTTTTCATCAATGCCAAATTGCTGGCGTAATGCTTTCATCGCAACCAAATGCTGACCACGAATTGCATCGTTATAGACGCTCGGGTCAAAATCAGGCAATTCAATGGCGATATTAATCGGGGTTACCGGGTAGGCGCTGATCAGATGCACTGGCGTTTGATTGACATGTTCGGCTAACTCTCTGGTCTCTTTGACCAAACGGAGATTTAGTGGGTCATGGAGTGGATCTTCACTTGAGAGGTTAACGGCCACCAGCGCTGTGGCGCCTTCCGGCCAGGGTTGGTCTTTCACCATCCAGACTGGGCATGGGCACTTACGCAATAAATGCCAGTCGGTTGGGGTAAAAATAATCGACTCCAGGCGGTCGTGTTGATGCGCCATTTTTAACAACAAATCGTGCTTGGCGTTCAGGATTTCCTGAATAATGGCCTCATAGGGCCGATTATGCCATACCACTTTGATTTCAATTGGAATACCGGCATCAAGATAAAAGCGGCATTGCTCGCTTATCCATGCGGAACGTTGGCTGATAACCCCTTTACGCATTGCGGTACGCTCATCAGGCGACAGCAGGGTGGTCATATCATATGACAGATCATAAATAGCCAAAAATGCTTTGATGGTGCCGCCATTGCGCTGCACAAGGTAAACTGCACGTCTTAGTGCAGGTTGATCATCCTGATTGGGGTCAATAGCAACCAGAATATTCTGATACTTTGCCATAGAGTCTCCTTACAAACGTGAATTAACAGTATGTTAGTTAAAGAGTAAACCATGAAAGGGAAACAGGATAGGTGGCTGTGGGAAGCAGACCAATAAATTTTCAAGTTGCAGATTTGCTGGCGGCTTGCGTTACCCGGTCGATCCTCAGACCTGGCCTCTACGAGGCCGTTACTTACCGCCTTCCTGCAACTTGAAATCTATCGGGTATTTATTATTCTGGTTTTGATCAGGTTACAGACTTGGTCTTGGATTACCCGCCAGTTTGGCCAGAGCTTCGGTATTCTCGATAGTAATGTACTTACCTTTCACACTCAGAATATCGCTTTTCTGGAAACGGCCCAGTAAACGGCTGATGGTTTCTACCGTCAGACCTAAATAGTTACCAATATCACCACGGGTCATCGTCAGGCGGAACTCACGTGGAGAGAAACCACGTTGAGCAAAACGGCGAGACAGATTATAGATAAAGGCCGCCAGACGCTCTTCTGCATTCTTTTTGGAAAGTAGCAAAATCATATCTTGGTCACCTTTGATCTCACCACTCATCAGGCGCATCATCTGCTGGCGCAGATTTGGCATTTTGCCGGATAAATCGTCCAACGTATCAAACGGGATTTCACAAACCATGGATGTTTCCAGAGCTTGTGCGAAGCTCGGATGCTGCAAATTGCTGATAGCGTCAAAACCGACCAAATCACCCGCCAGATGGAAACCGGTGATTTGCTCATCACCTTCTTCGGTAATGGTGTAGCTTTTAATGGTCCCGGAACGGATGGCATACAGGGATTTGAGTTCATCACCCGCTTTAAACAGCGCCTGTCCTTTCTGAATAGGTTTCTTCCTTTCAATGATATTGTCGAGCTGATCCAGCTCGTTTTCATTTAAGGTAAACGGAATACAGAGCTGGCTAATACTGCAATCCTGACAGTGAATTGCACAACCACCAGACTGGATACGTCGGATTACGCGTTTTTCCGGGATCATAGGGTATTCCCATTAATATTGATATGCGTCAATTTTAACATCTTTTCTTGCGTCTGATAAGAGCAACAATAGTTAGCGTGCTAAAAGATAACCCTCATGCATTAATAACCAGCGTTTTCTCTCCACTCCACCGGCATATCCTGTCAATGCACCTTGTTGCCCAATGACCCGATGACAAGGGACAACAATTGAAATAGGGTTCAATCCATTCGCCATCCCGACAGCACGCGAAGCGGTAGGGCGGTTGATTCGTTTGGCTAACTCGCCATAAGTAATCGTTTCGCCACAGGGGATTTTTCGCAGCTCTTGCCAGACTTGACGCTGAAAATCAGTCCCAGCGGTTTTAACCGGTAAATTATCAATAATGCTCAGGTCACCAGCAAAATAGCGTTGCATACTGTCACTTAGCCCACCGGGATTGCGTTGTTCAACCAATGTAAACGCGCCCGGGCCGTAATGGTTGCCTAGCAACTTCATCAGACGCTCGTAGTGGTCAGTCCAATCGATGGCACGTAGCCGGTTTTCTTGGTCTGCGATCAGTAACAGTTCACCTTGTGGAGTTGCCATCCGATCAATAAAAAACGTTTCCATAACTCTCCGCTATGCTGCTGCCGTTGGTTGTAGACAGTTTTACCAATAATGATTGCCTGAAATATGGCATCAAAAGATACCTACTGTGGCGATAATCGCATAACCAAGAAAATTTAGGTATAAATTCGGGGTGGGCGAACCCAACATTAGCGGCTAGGATGAGAGCTTATTGATTACGAAAGCCCTTGATTGTGAGTATTAACTGTTGTGACGACTGATACTTACGATTGCCACTTCATGCCAGGTACTAACTCCATGTCAAATATCATTTTGTCTCCTTTATTACGTGATGGCGATCCTCAGTCAGCTGTTATCGAGCGCCCGCACAGCCAATCGCCATTTATCTTACTGGCCGACCATGCCGGTCAACGGATACCGGTTCAACTTGGTGATTTGGGGTTACCCTCAGGAGAAATTGACCGCCACATCGGTTGGGATATAGGTTCATTGGCAACGGCGCGGTTACTTAGCCAGTATCTGGATGCAACCTTGATTCATCAGCAATATTCTCGATTGGTGATTGATTGCAATCGCACGCCGGGAATCGCCAGTTCGATCCCTGAAATTTCCGAGCACACTCGGATCCCGCGCAATATTGGTGTCACCGTAGCAGAGGCTGAAGCGCGCCGGGTTGAGGTATTCCAGCCTTATCATGATTTGATTACACAAACGCTGAATCAACGCCGTGATAGCGGCCAGATGAGTGTGATCCTCTCCATGCACAGTTTTACACCGTCGTTTAAAAACATCGCGCGCCCCTGGCAGATTGGTACCTTGTTTCATCGTAATCCTGAGTTTGCTTTGCAACTGGTTTCATTGTTACAGCAAGAAGGTGACTTGCACGTCGGGATTAACGAACCTTATGCCATGACGGATGCAACAGATTTCACGTTACCCTTCCACGCAGAACAGCGGCAGTTACCTTATGTGGGTATTGAGATTCGTCAGGATCTTATTACGCATCAAGCAGGTCAGGCGCTCTGGGCTAGCCGTTTGGCGCGACTGTTGCCGCAGGTGTTAGCGGCATTGAATTATGCAAAATAAGCAGCAATGCCATTTATTGACATGAAAATTATCGGTTCTGCACCAATTATCAACGCACGCTCATGACCAACAGCCATTAATTGGTTATTATCAGCATAATCATCATTTTTTATTCGCTGCATAATATTAAGGTTGATAATTACGTGGAACCAAAACCTGCGCGCATTCTGATCAGTGCCTGTTTAATGGGAAAACCGGTGCGTTATAACGGCAGTGCCCTGTCTGTTAGCGATGAAATTATTCAACGCTGGCAGGATGAGGGGCGACTGGTCCTTATTTGCCCTGAATTATCCGCAGGTATGCCGGTACCGCGTCCGCCAGCCGAAATTCAGCAAGGTAACGGCGAGGCGGTGTTGCAAGGGCTGGCGCGGGTGATCGAGCAGTGGGGCAATGATGTTAGCCGGGAGTTTTTGCAAGGGGCTTATCAGGCTCTGGAGTTGGCGCAAAAGCACTGCTGCACAGTAGCAATTTTGACCGAAGGGAGCCCATCTTGTGGGAGCAGTCGCATCTATGATGGTCATTTTAGCGGCACCCAGCGCACAGGACAGGGAGTCACCACGGCGTTATTGCGCCGCCACGGAATAACCGTTTTCAGCCATCATCAGCTTAAACAGGCAGATGATTTTTTGCGAAGCTCTTCACAAATCAAGGTTGAAAATTAACCGAATGTCATAAAATCTCGCTATACTGTATGAATGTACAGTTGTGGCGTAAAATCGCATTTTTGGTCACTTCATCTTTCTTGAAACCATTAAGTCGAGGTAGCGATATGACATTTAAGATAGTAGAAAAGCAACCGCAGCAAATAGTCAGTATTCGGCTGGTCGGCCCTTATCACGAGACTATCCCGCAAGGCTTTAACCAACTTTCTTCACTCTATACTCAGTACCAAATCCCTGGGAAAGAGTGGTTGGCTCTTTACTGGGACAATCCTGAGACTAATCCTCCTGCTGAGCTACGGGCTGACGTATCCTTGTCGGTGGCTGACGATTATGTGTTGCCCGCAGAACTCAGTGATCAACTACAACTACAAGTGATTCCCGGCGGTTTGTATGCGGTGTATCACACCAGGGTAACGGATGATGATTATGCCAAAGCCTGGAGCGAGTTGTATAACCAGCATCTGCCACAAAGTGGTTATCGTTCGGTAGAAGGTGCGTGTTATGAGGTTTACCTCAATGACGGCATAACCGATGGTTATTTTGATATCGATATCTGTCAATCGGTTGAAAAAGCACAATAATGAGTGGCGGCCGTGTCGGTTGGTGCGGCTGCCTATCGTGGCAACATGGATTCAGGATAGGCGTACCGGCGTATTATCACTTTATCTCAGTGGCAAGAAATAACTGGCTCAACCAGTCACTGAAAATACGTACTCGAGGGGAAAGCTGGCGGTTGTGAGGATACAGGAACGAGACTGGCATCGGGGGTGGTGCGTATTTTGGTAGTATCTCAACCAAGGTGCCAGCGATTAAGTCAGATTCGATATGGTAACGAGGCACTTGAATAATACCCAATCCAAGACGTGCGGCTGCTACAAAGCTTTCTGCACCACTGACTGATAGAACCGTCGGTAATTTTACTTGCTGAGTTTTAGTATATGAAGACGAAGCAGAGGGTAGATATGCGCTTTCTGTTATTACCCTGGAGGACGGTGCTTTATTATAACCTGTTGTTTTATCGCGGCTAAGGGTGCTGTCAGTGCCAAATTCCAGTGGCATCAGGCTACCGGTTGCGCTAGAACGAAAACCTACCATCTGATGACCTGATAATTGGTCCAACCGGAGTGGGGTACCCTGTCGTTGTAAATATTGCGGTGCAGCACAGGTGACTTGTGGCAACAGCGCCACTCGGCGGGCGACCATATCGCTGTCTTGTAAATTACCTACACGTAGCACCCCGTCAATACCTTCTCGAATAAGGTCGACCAAGCGGTCACCTTCACTGATAAATAACTCAATGTCAGGATATTGAGCAATAAAATCAGGTAATTGTGGCAAGACGAAATGGCGGGCTAGCGTGCCCTGTACATCAATTCGTAACAAACCCCGTGGCTTAGCATTGGCAAAGGCCATTTCAGCATCTTCAATATCAGCAATAATACGCAGACAGCGCTGGTAGTAAGCGCCACCATCCAGCGTAGGGCTAACATGTCGGGTAGTTCGCTGCAATAAGCGCACATTTAAACGCTTTTCGAGCTGTTTAATAGCATCTGTCACTGTAGATCGCGGTAGATTTAAATCTTGGGCGGTTTGGGTAAAACTGCGTTGTTCCACTACCCTGATAAATACCCGCATTGCATCAATTCGGTCCACGTGATTGTTCGCTTTATTCGGATAGTGTTAACGAATAATAGATGATTATCCGAAACGATAAAAGTGGCATTCTCTGTTTGCGGGCGGTTAAACATAGCATGCTCCACTTGCTGGATAGCAATCAATGCATCGTCACAAACGATAAAATACACGTCGAGGAGAAAATCATGGTGAATACAACCGGGCAGGTTGCCATTGTAACCGGAGCATCACGGGGTATTGGCGCAGCAATTGCTGAGCGTTTGGCTCAGGAGGGGTATACCGTTCTAATCAATTATGCCCGGAGTGACATTGAGGCGGAAACACTGGTGCGCAAAATTCAACAAGCGGGCGGAAATGCAGTGAGTGCGAAGGGGGATATCAGTGATGCCGCAGCGGTTGCACAGTTATTTTCTCAAGCAGAAGCTGCGTTTGGCGGGGTTGATGTCTTGGTCAACAATGCTGGAATTCTATCTCTCAGTGCCATTGCAGACAGTGATGATGAACACTTTGACCGCCAGATCGCCATTAACCTGAAAGGGAGCTTTAACGGGATGCGTGAAGCGGCAAAGCGTTTGAAAGATGGCGGCCGCATCGTAAACTTTTCAACCAGTGTTGTCGGGCTGAAACTGGAAAAATACGGTGTTTATGCTGCAACCAAAGCGGCGGTTGAAACCATGACAGCTATTCTGGCGAAAGAGTTGCGGGGGCGTAATATCACCGTTAATGCTGTGGCTCCTGGGCCGACGGCAACCTCGCTCTTCCTTGATGGTAAATCACCAGAATTAATTGAAAAAATGGCGAAAATGGCGCCACTAGAAAGATTAGGAACGCCAGAGGATATTGCAGCAGCCGTGGCTTTTCTGGTTGGAAAAGACGGTGGCTGGATTAATGGGCAAGTTTTACGCGCCAACGGTGGCCTGATTTAGCCTGTGGTGAACACGTGGAAAGGTCAGGGGAGCCTGCATTGTCAGAGATAACAATTAATCGCGACTGTCATAAAAGCGTCATTCGCTTGTTCTAGTATCCGTTGTAACCAATCAATACAAATTGTATTACTGTTTTACAACAAGGAATTATACCGATGCAGAACCGCGTATCCACTTTGTCCGGCATAGCGTTATCCACTCTGATACTCACCAGTTCATTGTTTACACCGAATGCTGTTGCTTCCGCCACTGGCTTATATGACCGTAGCGCCAAGGGAGATGTCACTCAATTTGGTGGGGCACGACGTTTGACCGGTGATCAGACACAGGCTCTTCGTGATTCGCTTTCCAATAAAACCGTAAAGAATGTCATTTTACTGATTGGCGATGGTATGGGCGATTCAGAAATCACCTCAGCACGTAACTATGCTATGGGGGCCGGTGGTTTCTTTAAAGGAATTGATGCGTTACCGCTGACAGGGCAATACACGCACTACTCATTAGATAAGAAAACGCAAAAACCAGACTACGTGACTGACTCGGCTGCCTCCGCAACAGCTTGGTCCTCAGGTGTAAAAACGTATAACGGCGCGCTGGGTGTTGATGTGCTCGGAAAAGATCACGTCACCTTGTTGGAGTTAGCGAAGAAAGCCGGTAAAGCAACCGGTAACGTTTCAACTGCTGAACTGCAAGATGCCACTCCTGCGGCACAGTTTGCTCACGTAACTGGGCGAAAATGCTATGGCCCGGAGGAAACGAGCGAGAAGTGCAGTAGCAATGCGCTGGAAAATGGTGGGCGCGGTTCAATTACTGAGCAGATGATTGCCGGGCGCGCGGATGTCACATTGGGTGGTGGCGCTAAATCATTCAGCCAAGTCGCTAAAGCCGGTGAATGGAAAGATAAATCTCTGCGTGAACAAGCCCTGGCTCGAGGTTATGTTATTGTCGAAAATCTTGCTGATCTGAATGCAATAAAGCAGGCAGACCAACAAAAACCGCTATTAGGGTTATTTAGCCCAGGTAACATGCCAGTACGTTGGCAGGGGCCGAAAGCGTCTTATCATGGCAATTTAGATAAGCCGCCGGTAGTTTGTGAAAACAATGCTGAGCGTACTAAAGATATTCCAACCTTGGCAGTGATGACTGAAAAAGCAATTGACCTGCTGAAACATAACGAAAAAGGATTCTTCTTACAGGTTGAAGGGGCATCCATTGATAAACAAGACCATGCGGCGAACCCTTGTGGTCAGTTCGGTGAAACTGTCGATTTGGATGAAGCAGTACAAAAAGCACTGGAGTTTGCGCGTGCAGACGGTAATACCTTGGTTATTGTGACAGCAGATCACGCGCATTCCAGTCAAATTATTGAAGCAGATGCAAAAGCTCCTGGCTTAACACAAGCGTTAACCACGAAAGATGGCGCAGTTATGGCGATAAGCTACGGCAACTCTGAAGATGATTCTCAAGGGCACACGGGTACCCAATTGCGCATAGCAGCTTACGGACCGAATGCGGCAAATGTGGTTGGTCTAACAGACCAGACCGACCTGTTCTTTACCATGCGTGATGCTATGGCGATTAAATAAGCCACGATACACCTGTTACAACACAATTCCCTGAATAATCCCGGTGCAATAATGGCCGGGATTTTTAGTTTCTGTTAGCCACGATTATATCCATCCTCTAAATATCACTGATTTACATTATCATTCCTTACCAATTGTTATAATAATAACATTTTAATTCATGTCAAACTCCTGTAGTTCCCATGCTGCGCACTTCAATTGCTGCGATCTTTGTCACACACATAACATTTGTCAGCTGATAATGTTATTGCAATAACATTGCGTGGTGAAAATTAGAATAAAGGGGTTAACAATGGATATTGCAGTAATTGGTTCCAACATGGTTGATCTGATCACCTATATTGATGAAATGCCGCAAGTCGGGGAAACATTGGAGGCACCGAATTTTGAAATTGGGTGCGGCGGTAAAGGGGCCAATCAGGCGGTTGCCGCTGCCAAGTTAGGTGCCAATGTGATGATGGTCACTCGGGTTGGTGATGATCTGTTTGCGGAAAATACCATAAGAAATCTACAAAAAGCTGGGGTTGATACCCAGTATGTAAAAGCAGTTACAGGGGCCTCGAGTGGTGTGGCTCCGATTTTCGTCGATAAATCATCACAAAATCGAATTTTGATTATCAAAGGCGCTAACAATCATTTGTTACCCGCGGATGTCGATGCTGCTGCTGATGCGCTCAAAGCTTGCCAATTGATTATTCTACAACTCGAAATTCCGCTGGAAACGGTCTACGCCGCTATCGACTTTGCCCGCCAGCACCAGATTAAAGTTATTCTTAATCCAGCCCCCGCATCTAAAGCATTGGATATCGGCTATGCATGTCAGTGCGAGTTCTTTATGCCAAATGAAACTGAGCTGGCGATTCTGACCGGAATGCCAGTTGATAGTCTGGATAACATTTACCGTGCGGGGCGCAGCTTATTGGATAAAGGGTTACATAACCTGATCATTACTTTGGGGCATCGCGGCTCATTATGGATGCACGGTGAACACATTGACCATGTGCCACCGGTTAGTGTCCACGCCATCGACACCAGCGGCGCAGGTGATGCTTTCATTGGTTGTTTTGCTCATGAATATGTCCAGCACGGCAATATATTAAAAGCGATGGAAATGGCTTCTGCTTTTGCAGCCTACAGTGTCACAGGAAAGGGAACCCAACGTTCTTATCCTGATGCGTCGCAATTTATTGATTTTTTAAAGACCCTACACCAAGGAAAATAAAATGCGCCTTAATACCGTTCAACTGCCAGATGGCTATTTAAATAAAACGCCGTTATTCCAATTTATTTTGCTTTCCTGCTTATTCCCGCTATGGGGATGTGCAGCCAGTCTGAATGATATTTTAATTACTCAATTTAAAAGCGTATTTGCACTCAGTGATTTTGCCAGTGCACTGGTACAAAGTGCCTTTTATGGCGGTTATTTTCTGATTGCTATTCCTGCCTCTTTGGTCATCAAAAAAAGCAGTTACAAAGTTGCTATATTAATCGGGTTAACACTTTATATTATCGGATGTATGTTGTTTTATCCTGCCTCCCATATGGCAACATATACTATGTTTCTGGCCGCTATTTTTGCCATCGCTATTGGTTTAAGTTTCCTTGAAACTGCTGCTAACACCTACAGCTCCATGATTGGTCATAAAGACTATGCCACTTTACGGCTTAATATCAGCCAAACTTTCTACCCGATCGGCGCATTGATGGGGATAGTACTCGGTAAATACCTGGTATTTCAGGAAGGTGATAGTTTACACAACCAAATGGCCGCGATGACGCCAGATCAGATTCATGCTTTTCGTCTTACGATGTTAGAACATACATTGGAACCTTATAAATATCTGATTTTTGTTCTGCTGCTGGTTATGCTGTTATTTGTTATTACTCGTTATCCTCATTGCAAACCACAAGGTGATAGCGGTAAAAAAGTGGTTTCACCGTCATTAAAAGAAACCTTGAAATATTTAGCTGGGAACAGTCGTTTTAAAAAAGGCATTGCGGCGCAGTTCCTCTATGTGGGTATGCAAGTCGCAGTATGGTCCTTTACGATTCGCCTGGCCTTAAACCTGGGCGCATCTAATGAACGAGATGCCTCGAACTTTATGATTTACAGTTTTATTTGCTTCTTTATTGGTAAGTTTGTGGCCAACTTCCTGATGACACGATTTAAAGCCGAAAAAGTGTTAATTGCCTATTCTATTTTAGGTGCATTAACGCTGCTTTATGTCGTAACCGTACCCAACTTTACTGCGGTATATGCAGCCGTATTTGTCAGCGTCTTGTTTGGGCCCTGCTGGGCGACTATCTATGCAGGTACCCTGGATACAGTAGACAACAAATATACCGAAGTGGCCGGGGCCATTATTGTGATGTCGATAGTGGGGGCCGCAGTGGTACCAGCATTACAAGGGTTTGTCTCTGACCATCTTGGTTCAATGCAACATGCATTTTTTGTCTCATTATTGTGTTTCGCCTATGTTGGTTTCTATTTTTGGGGTGAACTGCGCAATAAACAACGGACAAGTGCGGCAACATTGGCAAATAATGAGTCTTAATTGAACCGGGAGTAACAATAAATGACCGCCAAAATAACGCTAATCCGTGAACAGTTCAGTCACCAGGAGCAAGAGATCTATAGCAGTAGTGATTTTACTGTTATCAGTTTTAAATATGCCTCAGGTATTGAAGCTCTGAAAATTGTTAATTCTCGTGGGTACCTGACCGTTTTACCTTATTACGGCCAAATGATTTGGGATGCGGAATTTGATGGGCATAACCTGAAAATGGAAAATATGTTCTCTCAACCTAAGCGCGGAGAGAACATTGTTGACACCTACGGTTGTTTTGCTTTCCATTCGGGTTTGCGCCGTAATGGTTGTCCATCGCCTGAGGACGACCATGTATTACACGGCGAGATGCCTTGTGCTGAAATGGACTACGCTTGGCTCCTTATTGACGGCGACACACTTGCCGTCACGGGCAGTGTGGAATATGTGAAAGGGTTCGGTGATCATTATTGTGCGCAACCGCTGGTTAGGCTCAGGGCCGGTAGCGCGCAGTTCGATATTGAGATGAAGGTGACTAACTTATCCAGTATGCCGATGCCTTTGCAATATATGTGTCATATGAACTACACCTATATTCCTGGGGCCACTTTCCGTCAAAACTTACCCGGTTCAGCACTGAAATTGCGTGAGACAGTGCCGGCACATGTACACCCAACCCCGCAATGGTTGCACTACACCCAACAATTACGGGAAAGAACTCAGGGATTAACCGATTTAAATGAATCGGAGTTTTACGATCCAGAAATTGTATTTTTTGCCGATAATCTTGCGCAATATGTTGATAATGCAGAATTCTTTATGTTGTCCCCGCAAGGACATCGTTTTGTTACTCGTTTTTCCACCGCGCAGTTTAATTATGCTACTCGTTGGATTTTACATAATGGCGATCAGAAAGTGGCTGCATTTATTTTACCTGCAACCTGTCGCCCGGAAGGGTATTTGGCGGCGAAAGAAAAGGGGACGTTATTAATGTTATCCCCAGGAGAGAGCCGCCATTTCAGCGTGACCACCGGAGTGGTTTAATAATGTTGTATGCTGGCAGAAAATAGCTATGTTATTAGCGGGCAAGGACGCCCGCAGAGCCGTTAAGTAAATGCAAAACCACTGAAAACTAAATACGACCGTAAAAAGTCATTCTGGCGGTCTCGGATAGCGCAATATCGGGTTGAGCATTATAGGCTAACACTACCAGCATTCGTGTGATATCCCCTTGGGTCGGCGTGACTCGGTGAATCGCATTTCTTCCACGAAATAGCACTAAGTCCCCGGGTTCAATTTGCAATGTTTTAGGTGTGACCTGTTGGTTTAACAGTCGTTCCACTCCTGAGTAATTCATCTCTCCTTTATCGGCATCGCGCATCTCTTCAATATATTCAAAGACGCCACCCGCTTGCGGTTTTTGTACTAATAAGGTGATGGCGAATGATGAATTATCAAAATGCCAACCTAACTCTTGGCCTTGACTGGCATAGTGCAAGTTAATGGAAGAAAGTGAATCGGCGTAAGGGTAGAGTTGTTTTTCATCTAATACGGCACACAAGAAGTCTTGGAAATCTTGCGCATTGTACAGCGTTCGTAATGCGGAATCGGTAGGGATCTCTTCGTCAGTAATACAGCCTTTTGATGAGGTAACCAACCGATTACGGGGATGGTCAGCAGGGAAGGCGGGATCGGCTTTGGTCAGATAAACATTATGCTGATTAGCGGCATAGTAAGCTCGATGCTTATGACTGACGCCTTCTTGTTTAATACTACTCAGCGCGCGGGGCTGCAAGAAGCCTGATAGTACCAAGGCACCGTATGTTTCTAACGTGTTCTTGCACTGTGTGATGAACATAACATCGTTGATTGGGTTGGCTTCCATATTAATAATTTCGCTGAGCTGCTGCATATATCCTCCCAGTAATGCTAAATGTTGCTTGGTTTCTGTTCCTAACTGTATAGGATTAGTTGTAACTGGAATAACAATAAAACGTTACTGTTAGGTTAAGTTTGGCTATCGGTATCAATATAATGCGTTATGGAGAAGGGAGGCTGTTATGAATAGTTTGAAGGCTGTTCGTTTGCCAAAGTTAACCGCCATTTTAGCATTCGAGACAGCCGCTAATACCGGCAGTCTGGCCAGTGCGGCGGCCCGGTTATCATTAACGCCAGCGGCGGTTAGCCAGCAAATACGTCAGTTAGAGCAACATCTGGGGATTCAATTATTTGCCCGTTCGAAATCAGGCGTTGAACTGACCTCGCAGGGTAGTGCCTATTTAGCTTATGTACAGCAGGCATTTGAAACATTACGGATGGCCCAACAGAGTATGGCGCGGGATAAAGGCAATATATCATTGAATATCTCAGCACTGCCCGCCCTGGCGAGTCGATGGCTTAATCCGCATCTCAAGCAGTGGTTAGACCAATATCCCGATGTGGATATTCGGATTCATGCTACTCACGGGGTGGTTGATTTCAATCGTACTGCGGCAGATTTTTATCTGGCTTTTGGTGATGAACATTATCCCCAGCAAGAGAAAGAAATGCTATTTCAGGATTGGGTTTTTCCGGTTGCAAGCCCACTGCTATTAACTACCCCTTGGCTTGATGGTAAACACAACATTATCTACCCAATGATACATGTTGATTGGGGCAAAGAAGGGCAGTTCTTACCTGATTGGCATGAATGGCTGCTGTCAGCAAAATTAGATGAGTGTGTTCCCAACCGAGGGCCAATCTACAACTTAACCTCCATGGCGATTGATTCGGCCGTGGCGGGGAACGGTATTTTACTGGGCCAACAACATTTGATTAAAAAAGAATTAGATGAGGGGTGTTTAATTCAGTTGTCTGAACATAAATTACCCGTTACAAAACCTTATTATCTAATTTATCCCAAGCGAACCCTGGACAAACCAAGAGCGGCGGAGTTTATCCAATGGTTGCATAGTCTTTGCTAGCTGAATGCATAATCAACTGGCATAATTGATTTATTGTGCATTCTGGCCTGTTGTTATGGTGGGCAGATGCATTAAATTAAAACACTGACTTATTATTTAACCTGTAAATTGCACTTAAGTTAAATTTACAGGTTTTCTCTACGGCTTTTTGCCGTGGTTTATTTGTGTAAAAACGGTGTGTGAAAAGAGTTATTTATTAAAAATCGCCATTAAAGGCAGAATAAAAATTACTATTTTAAGATAGGGGCATATAAACCATCGTGGCGAAGAGAAAATCTACCGGTACCGGCTGGGTTATCCTACTAATAGTCGTTTTAGGGCTGATTACAGGTATCCCAAGAGAAGTGTGGATTGCACTGAGTGCGGCTATCTTATGCATGTATTTTGTCTGGCAAAATCTTAAAGGGACGAAGCGGTCTGTCGCCTCATCTATTAGCGCGGACATGCAGAAAACTGCAGCGATACCTGATCTTGGCGATTATCCTATTACCCCTTCGCAGCTTGAACCCGAACATAGCATTGAAGGTAGCAGCGCAAATCAGACCCCATCAGTTGATGAAATCAAGAAACCCGCGACTAAAAAACCCGAGACCTCGCGAGGATCTTTAGCCCGCGCTTCCTGGTTACGTCCTGGCGAGTTGGCGGTTGTGGCTGGAATAAATTTACCCGATGGCATGATTTACATTGGTAATAAATACAAAAGTAATCGCACTGGTGCGGAACCTGCATTTATTAACCCATCGATGGATGTGGCAGAACAAGAAATAGATATCTCCTTGCCGCTGATTGATAATGCGCCTGATTACTCGACATGTTCGCCGCAAGCGAGAAGAGCTTATTTACAATGGCTTGCAGATGGGCGTAAATCACCTACTGCGCATATTGGTTACGTCTTCCTATTCTTCTATGGTTTGGAACATCGGATTTTAATCGATGCTGCAATTGATCCGGTAGCGAAAAAAGAACTTCCTATTCTTGAAGAAGAAATTAATCGCCTGCTAAATATTTATGGGAAAAATAACGCATTTAATCATTATGCGCAGAACTTGTTGGTTTATATATCTCGAGTGAATATAGAAGAGAAACTCTATCTCTCTCCACCCCCATTAACCCGCGAGGCATCAACAGAACTTCCGTTGGCGCTACTGGTTGGTTTAGGGCAGTTGGCTGTTGACCAGCAACCTTTGCCTGCCGCCTGGGCGCTCGCCTGGGGCGAGGCTGATCCGGCGATAAATCAGAATATCTCAATGGCACATTGTGCTGATATTTTCTCCTCACTTTTTCAGCAGCGTTATCGTGAGCAGTATGGAGACGGATTTTTATTACCCATAAATAAAACCAAGCTACTGATATTTTATCGCCCTGCATCTGCGGGATTAATGGGGCAAGAATTCTTTCAGCAGATGGGGGAACTGCCGAATGTGGCTGTGTGTAAAGCGCATAGGGATAGGCTGAGGCCAATATTTGAATCTTGCCAGCATGACCTGGATATCTATAACCGTTTTGCCAGTGTTAATCCAAAGAAAAAAATGTCACTGGAAGGGCAACTATTACTACCGATGCCGTTGTGGTCAGCAGCATTAAAAACAGAGTTAGAAAGTATCAAAGCGAGAGTGGGTTATGGTTTGTTGATGGTAACGCTGGATGAGCTTTTTCTTCGGCTCAGTACGGCGTGCGACACCAAGCCATTAGAGCGTTTATCCCGCAGTCAGGTTATGGCATTAACCTTTGCATTAGCATCACTGCAAGTGGGTATTGAACCTGATGTCAGAGCAGATAACCGCACACCTGTTTTGCAAGATACTGTGGCACTGTTCCCTATTGAGTCAATGGTGGCTGAATCTGCCACCTTTGCCGCATACCGCGTGACCATGCTTGCGGTGGAGTTGGCTTGCGCAGCGGTGATGATCGATGGGCGTATCGGTGAGCCAGAATCCATGATATTGACCCGACATATTGATGCCTGGGGTTATCTTAGCCCCGGTCAGCGTATGCGGTTGAAAGCTTATCTCCAACCCGGTATCAGGAAAAATAATACCCTACTGGCCCTGAAAAATAATCTTGAGCCGCTCTCGCTGGAGAACCGTCGGGCCATTGCTCGCTTTTTGGCACATTTGATTCAGGTAGAGGGAACCATTACGCCACCAGAAGTGAAATTTCTTGAACGGGTATATAAGCGTTTTGCCTTAGACAGCAAATTGGTTTATAGCGATCTTGATAGCCGTGCAACCCCGATGACACTGAGTCTGCCGTCTCAAGCCGCTGAAGTTATTAATGATACAGACCGTATTAATCTGTTAAAAAATGAAAGCCAGCAATTAGTGGTGTTGCTGGAGAGTCTGTTTGTTACTGAAAATACTGAGGTATCGACTCAGGAAGAGATTAATCCACAATCAATAACAGCAATTAGTGCTAATTTGCCCGATAGCATCGTGACTTTCTTGAAATTATTGATTTCCCGCGACTCTTGGGAAAGAGAAAAATTAGCAGATATCGCGTTAGATATGGAAATCAAAATTGACGACGCGCTGATTGAAATAAACCGCAAAGTATTGTCGGCGTTTGATGCCCCCTTAGTAACCGGTGAAGACGTTATCGCAATAAACCGTGATATATCGGCAGCACTATTAATATGATTAGCCAGGTATCGTCGCGGTGTAACTTGAGCTGAACGCTAATAGTCGCTACCATAGCGCGCCTAATAATGTCAGAGAGATAGTCGTGATGAAATACCAATGGATACTGTTCGATGCGGATGAGACACTATTTCACTTTGATGCATATCAAGGGTTAAAGCTGATGTTTTCTCGCTTTAATGTGGATTTTTCCGTGCAGGATTTCGATTATTATCAATTGGTTAATAAACCACTGTGGGTTGATTATCAAGATGGGAAAATATCCGCCAGCGAATTACAAAACACCCGTTTTGAGATGTGGGCAGAGAAACTGGGGGTGGCAGCTACCCGGTTGAACAGTGAGTTTTTAGTCGCCATGGCGGATATCTGTTCACTCCTACCGGGTGCCCGTGAGTTGGTTGATGCCTTGAGTGGTAAAGTGAATATGGGCATTATTACCAATGGTTTTACCGAGCTACAAACGATACGTTTGGAACGTACTGGTCTGAAAAATGTCTTTTCTCCGCTGATCATTTCTGAACAAGTCGGGGTGGCCAAACCGGATGTGGCTATATTTGAGCATGCTTTCAATTTAATGAATAACCCGGCCAAAGAGCATATTCTAATGGTGGGCGATAATCTGCATTCCGATATTCAGGGTGGTATTAATGCAGGGATAGATACTTGCTGGCTTAATATGCACGGCAGTGTACCGGATGATAATATTGCGCCTCGTTACCAAGTCAGTTCGCTGGCAGAGTTACAGAAATTACTCTTGGCCTAATTAACCTCTTATCTAATTTTAAAAGGCCGTTAACGGTATATTATCGATAACAGCCGGTTATCTATGCTCGTATATTAGTTGCAAGCTTGAAAGGTCTGCCATCCAACGTAATTCAATGCTAGTGACAACGTCACCGTTGATTGGCAATTAAGTCTTCTACTTGGTCAAAAATAGGCATTTCAGGCCCGAAGCGGCGCACCTGGAGCACATCCTCCAGTTTCTCCAACTGGCTTATCATTTGCAGTAATCGCTGATCATCCAAGACTTGCAGCCAAATGCGACTTTCGTCACCGCCAGCCAACGGCATACATAAAATTCCCTCGACGTTAAATGCGCGCCGGGCAAATAACCCGCAAATATGGGACATCACCCCGGGGTGGTTGCGTACGGTGAGTAACAGTGTCACCTGCGCAGAAGTCGATAGGTTTGGTGTTGGTTGTCCTGCCATTTGTTGAGTCGTCATATTACTCCCCTCCAATCATATCGATATTTGCCGCACCCGGTGGCACCATCGGATACACTTTTTCATCCACATCAATCAGTGCGTGGATCAATACCGGGCCTGGTCGGTTTAAGGCTTCATGCAAGGCAGCATAAGGGTCGCTGGCTGTGTTGAGGTCACATGTGGAGAAACCAAACCCTTCTGCGATATGGATGAAGTTTGTGCGATACGGGTAGTCGGCTGCAAAAATACGTTTACCAAAGAACAGTTCCTGTTGCTGATGGACTAAACCCAATGATTGGTTATTCATCAAAATAATCTTAACGTTCAGCTGTTCTTCAGCGGCGGTCGCCATTTCCTGAATATTCATCATCAGGCTGCCATCACCAGAAAAACACACTACTTTTGCCTCTGGTTTCGCCAGTGCTGCACCAATGGCAGCGGGCAGACCAAATCCCATGGTGCCCAGCCCGCCAGACGTTAACCACTGTCGCGGGCGATGCAACGGATAAGCCTGCGCTACCCACATCTGGTGTTGTCCCACATCAGTGGTAATGATGGTGTCATCATCCAGCGCTTCGGCCGCCGCGCGAATCAAACCATAGTGGCACAGTGGGTTGGTGCTGTTGGGTTGATTGAACGGAAATTCGCGCTGCATATCACTGACGGTTGAGCGCCATTCGCTGCGTGAACGAGTTTCAACTAAAGGCAACAGGTGGGTTAATACCTGCTTAATGTCGGCATTCATCGCCAGGTGTGGTCGGCGGATTTTGCCTAACTCAGCCGGGTCAATATCAATATGAATGATGCTGGCATCAGGGCAGAATTGTTCTGCTTTTCCGATAGCACGATCATCAAATCTCGCCCCAAGTACGATCAATAAATCAGCTTGTTGCATGATCAGATTGGTTGAGCGTGCTGCATGCATTCCCAACATTCCCAAGGATAATGGGTGGTCAACGGGCATGGTACCCAGTGCCATTAATGTCATGGTAGTTGGCAGTCCAGCCTGTTCAGCCAGTTGTATTGCTTGTTGGTGCGCCTGCGAACTGACGATTCCTCCCCCCAGATAGAGCACAGGCCGTGCCGCACGGTTGATCATTTGAGCGGCGTGCGCGATAGCTTGTGGGTCTATTGGGCAAGGCTCATCGGCAACGCCTGGTAGCGGCAAACTCTCAAGCTCAATTTCTGCTGTTTGCACATCTTTGGGAATATCAATCCATACCGGGCCGGGCCGCCCAGACTGGGCAATGCGAAATGCCGCTGGGATCACCCGGGGCAATTCGCTGATATCGCGAACCAGATAATTATGTTTGGTGATAGGTATCGATATGCCATAGGTATCAACCTCTTGAAAAGCATCGGTGCCAATCATTGAGGAGGAAACCTGACCTGTAATACACACGAGTGGAATAGAGTCGAGTTTGGCATCGGCAATTGCCGTGACCAGATTGGTTGCCCCAGGGCCGCTGGAGGCTAAGCAGACTGCGGTTTGGCCGGTGGCGCGGGCCATGCCTTGAGCCATAAAGCCAGCACCTTGTTCGTGTCGTGCCAGCACATGGCGAATAATACGGCTTTGCCCTAGAGCATCATACAACGGTAACGCTGCGCCGCCGGGAATGCCTGCGACCGTGGTAATACCTTGCTGCTCGAGCAAGCGAACTATTAATTGGGCGCCTGTATAACGCATGGTTATATCCTTCATCAGGGCCGGCGGTTAACAGAGTGGGGCTAAAAAGAAACCCCGCTCGGCTGGCGCCGGCGGGGTTTGGGAATCTTTCTGGATTCGGTACCCGTTACGGCGCGCTGCCGACCACCACCACTAGCACGCGTACGACTACCACTGCGTTAACATACGCAGTATTTTGTAGACTGAAGGTGGCAGTGGAATAGTTCACGAGGTATCTCATCAATAAGTGTAATAAGCCTTAAAAGATAAACACGATTCGCCAAAAGGCACAAGCAATCAGAATGATAACAATGCAAAAATCTGAGGCGGATCACAACGTTACTGGTGTGGCTGG
>NZ_JAZGQE010000070.1:0-22447 GCF_048593885.1 Yersinia sp. 1252 StPb PI
GACGGTTATTCATTTATATCTCAGCTAAAAAAATTATTTTAATTAATGCCTCAAGTTAATTTAATTATTGCCGATGTTATTCCTCAATATTACCTATTGTGGCGACATTGCTCTCAATGTTTTGGGTTCTCATGCTGAAACGTTGTCGGCAATTGATAATTTTAGTAACAGGACGTTGATTGATTTATGTGCCAATGGATAACATGTCGAGTAAAACAATTATTTAGCAGGGTAAGGTTTTTATATTTGATAATAGTCCATACGGGTAACATACCCTGCTATCTGATGATATTGGTCAGTGGATATTCTTATGCCGCTCCCAGTCCGGCCGAGCGAAATATCATCCAACTTGAGCAGCAACAACTGCTTGAGCGATCTCAACAGCAGCGCGATGAGCTACAAATTATCACGCCAAAATTAATGATGCCGCCATCACCCTCATTATCGCAACCACAGCCCTGTTTTGTTATTTCGCGTATTGCGTATCTGGACAGCACACTTTTATCATCTGCTGTTCAACAACACCTAAATTCACCCTATATCGGGCAATGTCTGTCACTGATTAAAATCAATAAACTGCTGGCGGATATCAGTAATTACTATATTGAACGAGGCTATATCACCAGCCGTGCATTCCTTACCGAGCAGGATTTGGCGGAGGGAGTATTAAATATTCGTATTCTTGAAGGAAAGTTGGAGGATATCCAATTTAACCATCATAACGCGTCAATGTTAATGATGGCCTTCCCTCATCTCAAAGGGGAAATGCTGAACTTACGCGATATTGAACAGGGAATGGAGCAAATTAATCGGCTACGAACCCGGCAGGTTCAAATCGAAATATTACCCGGCAGTAAACCAGGCTACTCCATCGTCAATCTCACCTCTCAGCCGAAGTTCCCACTGACGTTTGCTTTGGGTAACGATAATAGCGGTCAGAAAAGTACTGGCGTATCTCAGCTTAATGCATCAGTTAATGCAGACAATCTACTGGGTTTCGCTGATCAGTGGTTTGTTGCCGGTAGTCATAGCAGTGAATTTTCTAATAGCCATAATGCCCGCAGTTTGCAAGCCGGGGTCGGCGTGCCATTTGGCTATTGGAACATTGATTACAGTTATGCCTGGAGCGACTACCTCAACGTTATTCCAGACCGAAATTACAGTTGGCGCTCCACCGGGGATAGCCGGATACACCGTGGAACGCTATCCCGAGTCGTATTCCGCAACGCTAATATGAAAACGGCATTGTCATTCGGCATTACTCATCGGGTTAGTCAGAACTACCTTGATGCGGTGCGATTGCAAAGCAGCAGCCGTAACCTTAGTAGCGGCATTATTGGCATCAGCCATAGCCAGAAGTTGTTTGGCGGATTAGCTACATTCAACCCGACATTCAGCCGGGGTACTCCTTGGTTTGGTGCGGAAAATGATGACCTTAAAAATGGCGATGTGCCGCAGGCTGAATTCAATAAATGGGCACTTTCTGCCAGTTATTACCACCCGTTGAACGATTCCGTGAGCTACCTCACCAGCCTTTATGGGCAGCATTCTAATGATCGTCTGTATGGCAGTGAGCAGTTAACGCTCGGTGGGGAGAGCTCGGTACGCGGTTTTAAAGAGCAATACCTGTCTGGAAATAACGGCGGTTACTGGCGCAATGAAGTGAGCTGGCAGGCACTGCAATTACCCTTATTAGGCAACTTGTCGCTCATTGCAGCACTAGATGGTGGGTGGCTGAAACACGACAAACAAGATAAGCATGCAGAAGGTACCTTATGGGGCAGTGCGATAGGTATTACCAGCAACGGCCGCTATTTCTCCAGCCAGTTTACTGTCGGTAAACCCTTGTGTTATCCCGGTTGGCTGAAACCAGACAACACCACGTTCTATTACCGCATCGGCATCGTGATTTAATTCATTAACGCAAAGGAATCGCAGAATGAAACCCATTTATCTTCGTCAGAGCGTGATCAGTTATGTCCTGATTTATCTGGTGGCTATCCAGCCGATTATGCCGGCAATGGCTGCGAGTATTGATGTTGCTCAGGGGAATACAGCTCTGGATAAGGCAGGAAATGGGGTGCCGGTGGTGAATATTGCTCCGCCTAATGGGGCAGGGGTTTCTCATAACGTTTATAACCAGTTCAATGTGGGTAAAGAGGGGGCCATCCTCAATAACGCGACGGATCGCCTAACTCAAACTCAATTGGGTGGCTTGATTCAGAATAACCCTAACCTTAATGGTAAGGCTGCGGGTGCCATTATCAACGAAGTCATTTCGCCCAATCGTTCCCAATTGAATGGTTATCTTGAAGTGGGCGGAAAAGCTGCCGCCGTGATGGTGGCAAATCCGTATGGTATTACTTGCGATGGTTGCGGTTTTATCAATACACCGAATGTGACGCTGACAACTGGCAAACCAATGCTGGATGCCAATGGCAAAGTGCAGTCTTTGGAGGTGACGCAGGGTGCGATAGCGATTCAAGGCAAAGGGCTTGATGCCAGTCAGAGCAGCGCTTTATCACTGATTAGCCGTGCCACTGAAATTAATGCCCAGATTCACGCCCAAGATCTTACAGTGATTGCGGGTCACAATCGGGTGGATAGTGCCGGTAATGTCAGTACGCTGCAAGGTAGAGGAGATATTCCCCAAGTGGCAGTCGACACCGGCGCGCTGGGCGGCATGTATGCCAACCGTATCCGTTTGGTATCCAGTGAGAAAGGTGTTGGGGTTAACCTCGGCGACCTGAATGCCCGTCAGGGGGATATCCAACTGGATAGCAATGGTAAGTTGACGGTCAGTAATGCAATCGCTCAGGGCAGCATTACCGCCTCGGCTGAGCAACTTCATCTGCAAGGCAATCAGCGTGCACAAGGCGATATTGTGCTTGCAAGCCGTGATGAAAGTTTGCTGGACAAAGCAACATTACTGGCAGGCAATACGGTGTCAGTCAAAGCTGGAGGAAAGATTACCCTACATGGTAGCCAGCTTAATGCTGGTGTGGATGAGGCAGGAAATATTGGTGAGCAAGGCGCGGTATCTCTTCAGAGCACGGAGTTGGCATTACAACAGAGCCAAGTTACTGCCGCGAAAGTAAGCGCGCTAAGTACAGGTAATATCGCGCTGGATAAGGCTAGTAGCCTGGCGGCACGGCAGCTAAAACTGAGTGGTCAACAGCTTAGGCTAGAGGGCCAATTAGCCGCCAATAATGATTTATCTCTTACTGGTCAAAGTTTGTTGGGGAGTAAAACTGCGTCACTAGGCAGCCAGAAAAATATCACTCTTAACCTTAGCGGTGACAGTGAGTGGGCTGGGCAAATGGTGGCGGGGAATGACCTGATATTCAGTGGGCGGAATTTAACCAATAGCGGTCAGCTTCTGGCGGCAAATCAGTTCCATCTCACTGGGATGCGGGTGGAGAATCATGGCCAGATATTCGCCACCGATATTGATATTGAGGCTAAGGCACTCAGTAATCAGGGCCAACTTCAAGGTGATAATCGTGTTGTGCTGACAGCGGATAGTTTGGCACAAAGCGCCAGTGGTACCGTCAATAGTGGGCGGGCACTAACCTTGCGCGCTGCCGAGATGGATATTGGTGGTGAGCTGCAAAGCCAGATTCTTGATGTAAAAGGCGCTAATTGGCGCAACCATGGCAATGTTGTCGCTCAAGAACATGCTCAACTGCTGTTGGATAACACCATCGATAACCGTGGTGTATTTGTTTCTACTGGTGATATAGCATTATCATTCAATGAGTTGAATAATTCTGAGCGTATCCTTGGCAACTCGTTGGCGCTGAATGGCAAAAATATCAATAACAGCGGCCAATTAGAGGGCCAGCAGCAGTTAACTTTGCAATTGGATAACCAGTACCAAGGCAAGTATTCGGGCGGCCTAAAAAGTGGTGGTCAGTTATCGGTGACGGCGGCTGATATCGATAACCAGGGTCAGTGGCAAAGTGATTCACTTAAGGCCACAGCAGAACAATTTACCAATAATGGCAAGGTATTGAGTATTGGGTTGCAGGATATCAACCTCAGTGGTGCATTGACCAATCAACAGCAAGGCCAATTTTTGACGGACGGCAAATTCATCTTAACCGCAGATAAGATGATAAATAATGGATTGCTACAAGGCAATTTGGCTGTAGCGCTAAACGGGCTGACGCAGTATCAAGGGGGGGCGGGCGGCCAGTTACTGACACACGGCATAGGCGAGATTCACGCTGATAATCTGAATAACGCAGGGCTGATTCAAGCGGGTTCTTTGTTATTGGTGAGTGATGCGTTGGATAACGCGGGCACCCTCTCTGGATTATCACAATTGCAGGTGAATAGTCGCAATACGATCACCAATCAGGCTCGTGGGCAATTTCTCTCTGATAGCACCCTTAAACTTGATAGTAACCAATTGGTTAATAATGGGTTAATGCAAGGGGATAGAGTATTTTTACTCGGTCAATATCTGACCAATAATGGCACGTTATTGGGTTTAACTCACCTTGAGTTACAGGCCACAAGCCTAACCAATAATAACGGTGGCAAAATCCTCAGCGGCCAGGATTTGTATTTCACAACATCAGCGCTGCAACAAAATGGTCAATGGACCGCGTTGGGTGATTTGACAGGCGAAGTCAACGGCAGTCTAGATTTTAACGGTGTTATGGCCGCTGGCAAACGACTCAGTCTTCAGGTTGACGGTGATCTCAATCAGCGTGGGAGCTTGCAGGGTAATGATGTCAGGGTTACCAGTCGTGGTGTTATAACCAATCGTGGGCAGTTTGCAGCGGGTGCAGGCAGTTTGATACTCAATGGTGCGGCAATTAATCAGGAACAGAGTGGCAGCCTACAGTCCGGTGGTGTCACCTCGTTGACCAGCCGTAGCGATATTAATAACCATGGATTTGTCGGGACTGCCGGCGATTTGTTGTTGCAGGCAGTGGGTGCAGTAAACAATACCAACCTGCTGTATGCGGGCGGCAGTATGCGTTTATTAGCAGATGCTATTCATAACGTCCGTGGTGACATTCTGGCGGGCAATCACTTATGGATGCAGCGGGACAACGCTGGGAATTCTAACCGCGAAATTATTAATACTTCTGGAAATATTGAGACTCAGCACGGAGATATGGTGCTGAATACCGCGTCATTACTAAACCGGCGTGATGGCTTTACTGTTACGGAAAAAACCGGTGCAGTTAATAGTGGCGGTATCGCGAATGTGGGGGCCACCAATATTCTGATATCGTCGGGTTATTTTAATCGTGAGGATGTCGTCTATTATTCCAAAACAGTTATCGGTGGTGGGCATCATGGGAATGAATCAACAGTTAGTCTTCTCGGATTAGCCGCTTCAGCCCGAACGCAAAAGCTCTCGACCAGCAGTTCAATCGTTACCGTTGATAGCCCCTATGATGCTGGGCGTATTGTGGCGGGGGGTGATCTTAGGGTTTTGGCAAACGCGCTGGTAAATCAGGCCAGCCAGATATCGGCTGGTAAGAATGTATTGTTGCAGGGGCAGTCACTCAATAATCAGAGTTATCAAAGTGGGACGTTAACGCAGTATCTGGTCTATACCAACAGCCGTGACACTAACCCTGAATATAATTTATTCGAATTTAAACTGAGCGGCAGTCCGACCTATGAAATCAGCAATGACGGGCAGCTTTATCAGGGGGTGATTCAGGCGGTAGGCAATATTACCGCTAATTTTACTGAAAATCTGAGTAATACCTCGGTTAAACCTAATATCGGTAACATCGTTCATCAGGTCGTGCAGCCTGGTCTAACTATGGCTACGGTGCCGTCAGAACTTGCCAATAAGCCAAACTCAGGTGCAGCGCAAGTGGCTCCTGACAGTAATAATACTGCTCTGGTGGCCCTTTATAATCAAAGTGGTACACCTTTGACCTTTGGTTTGGGGAGCGATGGTAAACCATTAACCCGCGCCCAATTGTCTGATTACCCACTGCCAGACAGCAATAATGGTCTGTTTGTCGTTAATGCAGAACCGGGTAGCCGCTATCTGATTAGCACCAACCCAACGTTGGAAAAACTAGGTAGTGTTGATAACACCTTACTTTCCAGCTTGCAGGCTATGTTGGGGCGTCAGCCTCAAACGTCTGTTGCTGTTGAGCACAACCCACAGTGGACCCAGCAAGCAAACTTCCTCGGTTCTGATTATCTGTTAAAGAAAATTAATCTCGATGCTGAACATGATTATCGGTTTTTGGGGGACGCCGCTTTCGATACCCGCTATATAAATAATGCAGTATTGAGCCAGACTGGCCAGCGTTATCTTAATGGTACGGGCTCCGACTTGTCACAGATGCAATATTTACTTGATAACGCCGCCCAATCGCAGAAAAAACTGGATCTCAAACTGGGTGTCAGTCTGACACCGGAACAGGTTGCGCAATTGAGTAACAGTATCGTCTGGTGGGAGAACATCAATGTTAACGGTCAAACTGTATTAGCACCAAAGCTGTATCTCGCAAAAGCTGAGCAAGGACATTTACAGGGTAGTGTGATCAGCGGAAATAACGTCGAACTGAATGCGGGTACTGTGACTAACAGTGGTGTACTTAAAGGTGTTGAACTGCTGGCAATAACCAGCCAGGACACCCTGACCAATGAAAAAGGGGGATTACTGACATCAACCGGCGCGCTGAACCTTACTGCTTTGAATAACATCAGCAATCTCAGTTCATCCATTTCGGGTGACCGTGTGGCGATTATTAGCCAGAATGGCGACATTATTAATCAGACACAAACTAGCCAGTGGTCAGCAGATCAAAGCCGACAGCCGGATTATTGGTCTGGGATAAAAACACAATCAATGACCCAGACTGAGGTTGGCGAGACGGCTGCTATCACTGCGGGTAAGGCGCTAACGCTTGTGGCTGGGAATAATATTGCCATCACTGGGGCCAAGGTTGTTGCAGTGGGTGATATCGCTATGAAGGCAAGTAACGATATCAATATTATTGCCAATGACCTCTACAGTGCACAGCAGCAAAACATTGGCCGTAACAGAAATATTGCACTGAATGAACAGCACGACAGTCAGAGCAGCGATATCAGTGCTGGGGGGGCTATCAATGCCCAAGCTGGGCGGGATATTACATTATCCGCCAGCCATTTAGGTGCCGATGGTAATACCGCATTACGGGCTGAACGCGATGTAAATTTACAGGTTAATGAGAAAAGTAGCCGTGCTCAGTATCGAGAAAGTGAAGCTAAAACCATCGGATATACCCGAAGTACACTGAGCAGCGGTGGCAACTTAACAACCAGTGCTGGTCGTGATATCAATTCACAGGCGGCGGCAGTGACGGCTGAAAATGCGCTGGTACTGAATGCCGAGCGCGACGTCAATCTCAATGCCCAGCAAAGTAGCCAATATAACGAAAGTCACGGTAAAAATTATAAACGGGTTGATGAGTCGGTGCGTCAACAAGGAAGTGAACTGGCAAGCGGCCAATATACCCAGATTCACGCAGGGCAGGATATTAATCTACAGGCGGCTAATATCAGCGCAGAAGGTGATCTGAGCTTGCAAGCGGGGCGTGATATTGCGGTTAACACTGCGACTGAGAGCGATTATCACTTTTTCGAAGAGAAAAAAACCAAGAAAAGGTTGGTATCAAAAACCACAACCCACAATGTGGAAGAGGATTTTACCACGACAGAAAAAGGCTCGGCGCTGGCCGGAAATAATGTCACGCTGAGTGCGGGTAATAATCTGGTAGTTAAAGGTTCTTCAGTTGTTGGTGATGGCGCTGTGGTACTGAAAGCAGACAACAATGTTGATATTGTGGCTGCCACTGAACAGCAATCCAGTTATCGCTTTAGCGAGAAGAAAACCAGTGGTATGTTCAGCGGTGGTGGGTTGGGGGTGACGTTTGGCAGTAAATCTAGCCGTCAGCAAGTCAATCAAGAGGGTAGCAAGCAGAGCGAAAGTGCCAGCGCAGTAGGCTCTACGGAGGGGAATGTCAGTATTCTCGCGGGCGCACAGGCACATATCAGTGGTTCAGATATTATTGCCGGTAAAGATCTTAATGTGATTGCAGGTACTATCAAAGTCGATTCTGGCAATGACTTACTGAAACGGCGGCAGGTTTATGAACAAAAACAGAGTGGTTTAACCCTCGCGCTTTCCAGTCCGTTTACCGATGCTTTACTGGCAATCAACAGTAAATTGAAACAGGCCAGTGATGCCGGCAGTAGCAAACTTTCCGCACTCTATGGCGCTCAGGCAGCGCGAGAAGCTTGGGTCGGTGCCGATGGCACTATGGATATGATGGCAGGCAAGTCGAATGGGTCTCCCGCCGAACCGGGGGCCAGTATTAAATTACAACTTAGTGTCGGTGCCAGCCACAGCAAATCGACGTCAGAACTCGTGCAAAATCAGGTGCGCGGCAGTAGCTTGACGGCGGGGGATAATCTGACAATGGTCGCCAGTGGTAGTCATGGGCAAAGCGGCGACCTCAGTGTGATCGGCAGTGGTGTTACCGGTAATAAGGTAACGTTAGCGGCCAAAAATGATCTGTTGCTGGCTGCGGCCAGTAACAATTCGGAGCAAACCAGCAACAACAACAGTAGTGGTTGGAACGCTGGGGTACACATCTCGTTCGGCAGTCAGACTGGGATTGGCATTTCCGCCAATGGTTTTATGTCAAAAGGGAACTCGGACGGTACAACCACTGACTATACCAATACTCGTATCAATGCCAAAGATACCCTGCTCATTAAGAGTGGGCAGGATACGGTATTATCAGGTGCACAGGTGTTGGGCGATAAAATTACGGCAGAGGTAGGCCGTGATCTGACTATAAGCAGCCTGCAAGATAGTGATAATTACCATAGCATTCAGAAGGATGCTAGCGCCGGGTTTAGTATTACTTTTGGTCCGGCCGGGGGAGGCTCGGCTTCCTTTAATCTCAGTAAAACTAAGATTGACAGTAAATATGCCAGTGTGGGCGATCAAAGTGGCTTTTTTGCTGGCAGTAAAGGTTTTGATCTGGATGTTGGCAATCATACTCAGCTCAATGGTGGTGTGCTGGCCTCAACTGCGGGGGCGCAGGATAACCTGTTATCAACAGGGACATTGGGATGGGGTGATATCCATAATCAGGCAGAATATAAAGCGACCAGTACCAGTATTGGTTTTTCTACCGATGCGCCGATGCCGACTCTGGGTATGGCAAATGCCCACAGTAGTGCCAGTGGTACGACTCGCAGTGCGATAGCTAACGGGGAGATAGCTATCCGTAATCAGGGCAAACAGCAGCAGGATGTTGCCACTCTCAGCCGTGATACGGATTCAGCTAATGGGCGTATTGATAAGATTTTTGATGAATCTAAAGTCAAAGATCAGATGGCATTTACGCAGGGTGTCACCCAGCTAACTACACAGTTGGTGGGTGATGTTAGCAGCTGGAACATGAAGCAAGCTGAAAAATCAGCCGCCCAAACACTGGAAAAAGATCCTAAGTATCAGCAAGCCACATCGGAAGAACGTCAGGCAATGATCTATGCTTCTGCTGACTATAAAGCAGCACAGGATTCATTTGGTATTGGCAGCGGTTTCTGGACGGCAGGTATGGCGGTTAGCGCAGCATTGACCGGTTTAGCCGGTAACGCTGACCTTGGCGGTATCAGCAGTGCCGCTGCCGCCCCTTATCTGGCGGGTCAAATAAAGAAATACACAACCGATAAAGATGGCAAAGTAAACAAAACCATCAATATATTGGCTCATGCCGTGTTGGGTGGCATTGTGGCCCAAATGCAGGGTAATTCAGCCACCGCAGGGGCGTTAGGTGGCGGTGGTGGTGAGTGGGCAGCCAACATCTATATGGATGAGGTGCATCCAGGCAAGAAAATCGCTGATTTGTCCGAACCTGATAAGAGAATTATTAGTGCGATTAGTACCTTAACTGCCGGTATCCTGGGTGGCTTAAGTACTGATAGCAGCACCGGCCTTCTCATCGGCGCGCAGGCTGGGAAGAATGCGGTGGAGAATAATGCGCTGAGCTTCGGTTCTGGCATGGACAGTATCGGTGCGGCTTATGCATCGTGGAATCAGTACGCCGTGGACCACAATCTGACGCCAGAGGAAAAGCAGGTTGGACTGGATAAGATCGCGAAAGGTGATTTGCCGGAAGGGGCGAACATAACCAAAGCGATAGTAGAAGGTTATCAGAATGGGGTTACGATAGCGGGGGCGTGGTATTTGGGGCCTGCGGCATCGTTAGGTAAAGTCATAGGTGGTGGAGTTATTGCGGAAATTGCCAACGGAAGTTATCAGTGGTTTGATCTGAGCCAGCCGGATAATGGAAACAAAGCCTGGGATTACAAGAGCAGCGTCAGTTCCGGGATCTCGGGAATGCTTGCACCGGGGAGAACTGTCTGGCAGAACGTCGGAATAGCGGCGGGTAGTGCATTCTTTACTGATGGACCGAATACTGGTTCTATTGGCGGGGCTGCTATAGGCACTTGGGCTGGAGGAATGTTCGGGGAATATGCTCCTGGTATTGTAAATTCATTAACAGGTAAAGAAATCCCAGGATTTATTTATGATTATTGGGGAAGTGTTGCCTCAGAGTTTTCATCTGGATTTATTAAAGACCTTAATAAGCCAAAAGATGCTTCTGAGGAGAAAAAATAATGAAACAGCTATATGCTTATGCAGTATTATTTCTTTATAGTTGTTTATCTTCTACGCTTATGCTGTTGCTTTTAGGCGGAGTGATTGCGACTTTTTACTATTTGAAAGGTGATGGTTTTTATTTTCCACTAAATCAAGTAAGAAGGGCTATAATTTTCGGTTGTATAGCTGGCTCTGCAATCACACTGGCTACAACAGTCTTTAATTTAATAGATAAGTTTAACTCCCGTAAAAAGCCTCCTTCAGATCCTGAGTGAGATTTACAATAATCTCAGCCCATGCGGTTGGGGTTGTTGTGGAGAATAACTATCTGAGTGCAGATAAAGGACTCGCTTTCGATAAAGAATTGTCGGGTTGCCGTAAGTCGGGCGGTGACTGTCAATCGATTATCGCTAAATGGAGGCAGGTTAGTGATAAACAAAGTGCGGAAACTGACCAGAAGCTGAAAGACAACTCACTGGAAGCCCAAGTGATAGATAAGGAAATCACTCAGGGCGGTTCCGATATGTCTGAACGTCCAGGCTGGACGAAGTTTGTGGTATTTGTGTCTGACCCAGAAAATCAGACCATGCTTGCTTCTGGTGGACTATTGGTTAAAGATTTGGCCAAAGCTGCAATTTCATTTATGAGCTGCAATACGTCGACCGCGACAGTAAAAGCTTCTGAAGTGGGTATGCAATGGGGACAGGGCAACATGAAGCAGGGAATGCCATAGGAGGATTATGTAGGCAAATCATTACCAGCCGATGCCCGTTTACCGCAGAACTTTAAAACCTTTGATTACTATGATGGTGCAACTAAAACAGCGGCAATTGAAGATGTTATTCTTTATGTAGACAATTCCCCGACTGAAATCGGTGCCGGATTACGGTTCGTACTCGGTCGTTGTAAATTTTCACCTAGGCCAATAATCATCCGAAGATGATTTATAAATGCATCGGACCTAACTTTATTGTTCGAATTTTCCTGTTTGTTCGTGGCAGACAATGACTTAACATAGCTATCACTTTTTTGTATGGTTTATGGGTATTCGATGCGCTACCTGGCTATTATTGTTCCCTTACTTACGTTGCTCTCTGCCTGTAGTAGCAAACCGACACCTCCTGTTGCTGCCGAGCCCTCGGCGGGCCTGATACAAAGCGGTTTCTTGCTTGAGCCGCAACATGTGGGGCATTTGCAAAACGGTGATTTTGCTTATAACGCCGACACTGCCCGATTTGTTGACAAAATGGTGCGTGAACACGGTTTTGAGCCTCAACAACTGCATGATGTATTGGCCCAAACTAAAAAACTGGATTTTGTTATCCGCCTGATGGATAAACAAGCACCATCGGCAGGCCGCCCTTCCGGCCCTAATGGTGCGTGGAACCGCTATCGCAAACAGTTTATTACCCCTGATAATGTGCAAAACGGTGTTAACTTCTGGAATCAGCATCAAGAGGCGTTGCAACGTGCCTATGAGGTTTACGGCGTGCCACCGGAGATTATCGTCGGAATCATTGGGGTTGAGACTCGCTGGGGCCGGGTGATGGGGAAAACGCGCATCATTGATGCCCTGGCAACACTCTCCTTTGCCTATCCACGCCGTGCTGAGTACTTTTCTGGCGAGCTGGAAACCTTCCTGTTGATGGCGCGTGCGGAGGGTAATGATCCGCTCAGCTTGCGGGGGTCTTATGCGGGCGCGATGGGGTACGGCCAATTTATGCCATCGTCATTCAAAAGCTATGCTGTTGATTTTAATGGTAACGGCCACATCAATTTATGGGACCCGGAGGATGCCATCGGCAGTGTCGCTAACTACTTCAAATCCCATGGCTGGACCAAAGGTGCGATGGTCGCGGTGCCCGCTAATGGGCAAGCGCCGTACCTTGATAATGGCTTTAAGACGAAATACCCTATCTCGACGTTATCTGCCGCAGGGCTAAGCCCGTCTGGTTCGCTAGAGGGTTATCAAGAGGCCAGCTTACTGCGTCTGGATGTTGGCACCGGTTATCAATATTGGTATGGGTTACCCAATTTCTACACGATTACCCGCTACAACCACAGCACCCATTACGCGATGGCGGTATGGCAGTTAGGTGAGGCAGTAGGCAGGGCACGATCAATACAGTAAATGATGAGTGATAAGCGTTGCTGACGGTTCGTGCCGTGATGGCAAGCAGTAAAAGGGCCACATGTCACGATGTGGCCCTTTTCTATTAGTGGTTGGTGCTGCTTACAACAGGTGTGAAATATCATCTGGATTAACGGATGGCGGCGATTTACGCCAGCCGCGAGTCAGCCACAGCAAGTAGATAAAGCCTGCCAGCAACCACAATAAGCCGACTTCAAGCGCCCGTTGTTCAAGGTGAACCCACAGCCACACCGACATGACGAATCCCATCATGGGTAATAACCCGTACTTAAACATGGCCGCAGTACCGCGACGTTTCTCATTGATAATAAAATGCTTTATCACACTCAAATTAACAAAGGTGAAGGCGCCGAGGGCACCAAAGCTTATCATCGATACCACTAAGTTCAGGTCAAGGAATAGGGCCAGCAGCGAGATGGTGGCAACGAACAAAATGGCCCGCCACGGTGTGTGGAATTTGCGATGCAGATGGAAGAACACTTTGCGTGGCAGTACACCTTCACGCCCCATGGCATAGAAAATACGCGACACACTGGTCTGCGCGGTCATTGCGGAGGCATAAACGCCGGTCAAATAAGTGGCCATAAAGAAGTTATACATCCACTTCCCACCGACATGCTCGGAGATAATCAGGCTGGCGGTATCCTGATGTGGAATCAACGATTTCCAGTCGGGATAGGCCAAATGGGCAGCATAGGAAACGGCGATAAAAATAGCACCGGCGCTGATCACCGTAAAGAGAATGGCCCGTGGCAGAGTGCGTTTGGCGTCGTGCGCCTCTTCGGCCATGGTCGCGATGGCATCAAAACCGAGGAAGGCCAAACAGAGCACTGCCGCACCAGAGAGTAACCCGGATAGGTCACCGGCATTCACCAGAAGTGGCTTCATTAACGCTTCCGGGCTTAAATCGGCCTGACTGAAAGAGAGCGCAATAAATAATATGATAAAGACCATCTGTGCTGCGATCAGCGAGAAATTAACTGAGGTGAGTAAACGCACGCCCAGAATATTAAGCAGACTGACACTGATGATAGACGCAATAATAAATACCGGAGCAGGGATAGCCGGAAATGCCTCATGCAAGAAAATGCCTAAAACTAAATAATTAAGGATTGGCAGGAACAGATAATCCAAAATTTGCGCCCAACCCACCAGAAAACCGGTTTTCCCGCCAAAACTACGCTGAACATAGGAATAGGCGGAGCCAGACAGCGGCATGGCGCTGGTCATCCGGCAATAACTGAGGGCGGTAAACAGAATGGTGGCAACAGTCACCAGATAGGCAACGGGCAAATGCCCCTGACTTAATACGGTCACCTGTCCATAGGTAGTGAATACGCCTAAAGGCACCATATAGGCAAGCCCGAAAGCGACCAGCGCGGGGGTTTTAAGCACTCTGCGCAACTGAATATTTTGTGGCATTACCGTATCATCTCCTGGTGAGAAAAAGCACCGTTACGCTGCATTTTTATGCAGCTATAGAACATAAAGGAGCGGATTTTGACATAAGGGTCGCTGTAACGCCAATGACTTCCTTCTTAGCCTATGTTGTCGTGCTCAACTCTGCTCCTGACAGATTTGTCCCCGCATCACCGACGTGCATCAATGATGCGGGGCATTCACTAGGCTTGATAAACCACATTACCGCCGATCAGCGTAGATTCCACCTGTGTCTGGTAAATAGCGTTTGGCGACTGCTCAAACAGGTTATTTTTCAGAATGATAATATCGGCGAACTTTCCTGCTTCCAGTGAACCGATATATTGCTCTTTGGCAATCATATAAGCGGCATCAATGGTGGCAGAACGTAATGTTTCAATCAGCGTCAGGTCACGATCATTATCCAGCCGTGGGCCAGCCGGATGACCGTCGAGATCCCATGCACGACGGGTCATACCCACTTGCAGGTTGTACCATTCATCTAGCCGGTCAATGGGCCAGTCACTGCCATACGCAATACGTGCGCCAGCATCAAGGAAGCGTGCTGCAGGCTCCATATGCTGGAAACGAGCCTCGCCCAACATCTCACGCTCTTCATCAATTAGCACCCCCGGCAAGCCAGCCCACTGGAAGGAAAGCACTGCTGTTGCTCCCAGTTTGGCAAAACGATCATATTGATGGGGGGCAACCAGCTCGTTATGTGCTAATCCTGGGCGGATATCTTTGCCCGGCAAGGCGGCGCGCATCTGTTCCACTGCATCCAGCACCATCTCGATGGCCCCATCACCCACGGTATGAGTGTGTGGATGAAGACCTGCGCGGGCGCACTCCAGAATCACAGCATTGACTACTGGCGCGCTAAAATAGAGGTCGCCATAGCGCTCGGTATCTTGCCAGTCAGGTTGTTGTGCTGAACCCTGGTTGGCACGATACGGCTCCAGTAATGCAGCGGTCATGGTTGGGGGTTGCAATACCCCGTCGATAAACAATTTCAGGTGATCGACGGCGAAACCCGGTGCGGGTGTCCATGCGTGGCTTCCCCATTGGCGGGCGAACTCTACCACCTCTTGTACCACGAGAGCGGCGTCCTGTGGGCCTTGCAGGCTATCTGGAGTCACTTCTTTAGCGCCCAGAACCCGTAAGGTTAAGGCATCACGTTCATGCAAACGGTGGAAAGCCAACAACTGTTCGGCAAAAACACGAGTATCCATCACGGTAGTGACACCCTGCGCATTAAGTACTTGCTGCACATGGGCCGCAATTTGCACATTCTTTTCCGCTGTGGCGGAGGGGATACTATCAAAGGCGCGCATGGCGGGCGCATCTTCCAAAATACCGGTCAATTTACCGTGGGTATCGCGGGCAATTTTGCCATCTGGCGGTACTGGAGTGTGTTCATCGATACCCAGCAATTCCAGCGCGCGGCTGTTGGCAGCCAGCGTGTGGCAATCATTGGAAAACAATGCGATTGGACGGCTGGTATTGAGCGAATCCAAGGCCTTTCGGCTCATATCAGCGCCGACGGGTGTCATCGCCTGACGCTGCCAGGCGCGCACGGTCAGCCAGTCATTTTCACCGTTAAAAGGATCGCTATCGAGGTGTTTCTGGATAATATCCAGTGTCTGCTCAACACTTAGCGCAGCATAATTGAGGTTACAACCAATCAGTTGTTTCCCCCCCCAAAACGGGTGCATATGGCTGTCAATCAGGCCGGGCATCATAAACTTACCTGCCAGATCGATAAGTTGAGTTTGCGCGCTAGCGAATTGCTGTTTGATCTCATCACCGCCCGTGGCCAGAATATAACCTTGGCCGATGGCGATGGCACTGCAAACCGTGTTATCAGCATCTGCCGTATAAATTGTGCCATTGTAATAAATACTATCGGCGACAGGAGTCTGTTTAGTCATATTATGTACTTTATAAAATGCCCTTTCCTCCTTGACGTTAGCTGCTCCCGGCATGTTTATCACCTGAATTGCTAACCTCTGTCAGCTCATCGGGATTGGTTGCTGTGCTGCCACGCCAATGACGTTGGGGATTTGAGGAATCAGATAATCATTATAGCCTGTCCTATCAGGGAAAACTCTCCGAGTTAAGTACCGGCCAAGGTGAGAATCTATTAATGGTTTTTCAATAACTCGCTTCTCATCATTGCAGCCAGATGGCGCAAGATTTCTGCTTCTGAAAAACCTAACTCGGTAAACTGGGTTAGACCATCCAGACCGCACACCAGCCCGATCAGCCGCCAGGCAACATCACTGGCATTTATGTCTGAGCGAAATTCATCGTTGGTAATGCCGGTATGGATCACCGCCACGGTAGCCGCATGCCAGTCTGACATCGACGCCGCATAGGCTTCCTTAATAAGTTCATCGCGCTCGGCTAGCATTGAAATTTCATTCCACAACCGGGTTTCTCTTCGGCCGGCTTCATCTTGTGGATAGCCCAACACTTGCTGTATCCGTTCAACGGCAGGTAAGTTTTGACTGTTTAGCGCAAAAGCAGATAACGACTGTTTAACTAAGAGTAGAAAAGCATCTGCTCGTAGTCGTGAGACTGATGTGAAATGGTGATGAACTTGCCCAACAGCCACGCCCGCTTCGCTGGCAACACGACGTACAGTGGTTGCCGCCATCCCTTCACTTATCGCGACACGCATCGCAGCCTGCAAAAGGGTGTCGTGGCGTTCCTCACGGTTCAAATAGGCCAAAGAGACTCCTTATCTGACTTATTAGTGTTTTAGCCATTATGTGATGAATTGGACGCTAGTTCAACTTTCCGCTATTATTGACATATTGAACAGGTGTTCAACATTAATCTATGCCTTATTTGAGCGTTTTGTATGTCTAAAAAGTGGATGATTTTCTACGTTATTATTCTGATGTATCTCCCAGTTTCTATTGATGCAACTGTATTACATGTGGCCGCCCCACGACTGGGTATTGCGCTGTCAGCCACGGGCAGTGAATTGCTGTGGATTATTGATATTTACTCACTGGTTATGGCCTGTTTGCTGCTGCCAATGGGGGCGCTGGGGGATCGCATCGGTTTCAAACGCTTGGCGTTGTTGGGGTCGGTACTGTTCGGGCTTGCCTCACTGGCGGCGGCTCTTGCACCATCGGTTGCCGCGCTCATTGCGGCACGCGCTTTTTTGGCGATAGGTGCGGCGATGATCCTGCCGGCAACCTTGTCGGCGGTGCGCCATATCTTTACCGATGAACGAGAAAGGGCATTGGCGCTGGGGATATGGGTTGCCATCGGAACGACGGGTGCCGCGATGGGGCCACTGGTTGGTGGATTATTGATGGAATATTTCTACTGGGGTTCAGTCTTCCTGATCAATATCCCTATTATTATTGCAGTGGTTATTGCCACGCTGCTGGTTATACCGAGCCTGCCAGTGCGGGTGGAACAGTCATGGAAATTGGCTCCGGCACTGGTATTGATTACTGCGATCCTATTGCTGGTCTATGCGGCCAAAACCGGGCTGCGCGGCGGGGGAGATATGAGGGTAACTTTCCTAACCGCGTTTATCGGGGGCGCGATGCTGTTTGCTTTTGTTCGTCACCAGTTATCAACGACAGCTCCAATGATCGATTTTCGCCTGATAAGCCAGCGGGTGATCGCTGTTGGTATGGCAATGGCCATGACGGCAATGATAACGCTGGTTGGTTTTGAACTGCTGCTGACACAGGAATTGCAGTTTGTGTTAGGTAAAAGCCCACTCGAAGCGGGTATATTTCTAATGCCATTGATGATTGCCAGTGGTGTTAGCGGGCCGATATCCGGTTGGCTGGTGGCTAAATTGGGGTTACGTACCGTTGCAAGCGCGGGTATTGCATTTAGCTCATTGAGTTTTCTCGGCCTGGCCTGGACCGATTTTGCCACGCAAGTTTATCTGGCATGGGGATGGATGATAGTGCTGGGGTTCAGTATTGAAGCCTCGTTATTAGCTTCTACTGCGGCGATTATGAGTGCGGCTCCCCCGGAAAAAGCCGGTGCGGCTGGGGCGGTTGAGGGTATGGCTTATGAGCTGGGGGCGGGATTTGGGGTGGCAATATTTGGTTTGATGTTATCGCGGGCCTATACCGCGTCTATTGAATTACCAGCAGATTTACCCGCTGATCTGGTTGAGCAGGCCAGTGCTTCTATCAGTGAAACTATTCAGGTGGTCAATAGCCTTGGTGGGAACGAGCATCTACTGACCAGCGCCAAACTTGCCTTTTCTGCCTCGCATAGTTTGGTATTAGGTACTGCCAGCGCACTGTTAATTCTGTTGGCGGTGGTGGTGTGGTTTACCCTGCCGGGGAAGAAAATACGGCAATTGGGCAAACAGAGTGCCACACCTCACTGATTAGCGGGTGGTTAACACTTCATTAATTAAACAGTCATTACTCTTACTTAACTGTGTGATATACCTATTTAGGGTTTGAAACATTAGGGTTTGAAATAGGTAAGGTCTGAGCAATGACTGAGCAAACGTCCTCCGTACAACTTGATCTCGATAGCGCGGCTCAGCCTCCCATAGTGTATATCAGGGGGGATTGGGTACTGGCGCATTACCGCTTTTTGGAACCCCAAGTGGCGCAGTTGCGCGTTAATATGCCCAGTGGCGTGGTATTTGACCTCAACCAACTCGGGGCGTTAGATACCGCCGGTGCAACGTTGCTAGCTCTGCTTCTGGGTGAGGATCGTGTGGCAAATTTACGCAAACTTGCGCCTAAATTGCCAGAAGAACGGCGAACCTTACTTGAAACGGTAAGCCATGTATTGCCTGACTTAGCCCCTGAGCCGTCAGAAAAACCCGCACGATTTTGGCTGGAGATGCTGGCTAACACCGGCCGTTCGGTCGATAACTTATGGCAAGATATTAAGTCACTATTGGGCTTTATTGGTCTGACGCTGGAAACCTTGCTGGGGACACTCTTTCGCCCCTCACGCTGGCGCATTACCTCATTAATTGCCAATATTCAACAGATTGGCCTCAATGCTGTACCGATCATTATGTTGCTCACCTTTTTGGTGGGGGCAGTTATCGCTTTTCTCGGTGCCACCGTACTCACTACCTTCGGCGCGGGCATTTTTACCGTCGATTTGGTGGTATTTTCTTTTCTGCGTGAATTTGCGGTACTGCTTACCGCGATCCTGATGGCAGGGCGGACAGCCAGTGCTTTTACCGCTGAAATTGGCTTGATGAAAGCCAATGAAGAGATTGATGCTATCCAGACGCTGGGCTTGAATCCGGTCGAATTGCTGGTGCTACCGCGCGTCTTGGCACTATTGATTTCTCTGCCGATGCTGACATTTATTGGTATGGTTTGTGGTATTTTTGGTGGCATGGTGGTGTGCGCCTTAACACTGGATATCTCTCCAACCATGTTTTTGTCTATTATGCAAAACAGTAATGGGTTGCAGCATTTTCTGGTGGGTATAAGCAAAGCCCCTATTTTTGCTTTCCTGATTGCCATTATTGGCTGTCTGGAGGGGTTCAAAGTGACGGGTAGCGCTGAATCTGTCGGGGTCCATACCACCACCAGTGTGGTGCATTCGATTTTTGTAGTGATTTTGCTTGATGCCGTGGCAGCACTATTTTTCATGGAAATGGGGTGGTGAGCCAAATGACGCAAGATGCAATTATTCAAATTCGCTCTCTGGTTAACTGCTTTGGCGCACAATGCGTGCATCAAGGGTTAAATCTTGATGTTAAGCGCGGCGAGGTTTTGGGCGTGGTTGGCGGCTCGGGTACCGGTAAATCGGTTCTGTTACGCAGTATTGTTGGGCTACGTCGTCCGACTGACGGGCAAATTCATGTTTTTGGTGAAGATTTAATGACTCTGTCAGGTCAATCCCGCTCCATGGTAGAGCGCCGATTTGGCGTATTATTTCAACGAGGCGCACTGTTCAGCTCTCTAACCGTGACCGAGAACGTGGCGTTGCCATTAATAGAAAACGCCGGGTTACCCCGGGCTGAGGCTGAGCGTCTGGCTCAGGTTAAACTGGCACTGGCCGGGTTACCGCCGGGCACTGGCAGCAAGTATCCGGCATCACTGTCGGGTGGTATGGTCAAACGTGTTGCGTTAGCCCGTGCCTTGGCGCTGGACCCAGATATTCTGTTTCTTGATGAACCGACAGCGGGCCTTGATCCCATCGGTGCGGCGGCGTTCGACAGCTTGATCCGCACCCTGCGGGATGCCCTCAATCTGACGGTATTTTTGGTAACTCACGATCTGGATACGCTGTATACGTTGTGTGATCGTGTGGCGGTGCTTTCGCAGAAAAAAGTGCTGGTGGTTGATACTCTGGATAAAGTTGCGGCGACTGATGATGCCTGGATTCAGGCGTATTTTCATGGCCCACGAGGCCGGGCTGCTTATCAGGCAGCGGCAATTAACAGTGGAGAGAGGTGGTAATATGGAAACCCGTGCTCATCATGTTGTTATTGGATTGTTCACTCTTATTGTGGTGAGTGCCGCGCTGCTGTTTTGCCTATGGCTGACAAATTCCGGTTCTGACCGCCAGTTCAGATTGTACGATATCGTTTTCAATGAACCGGTGAGTGGCCTGTCACAGGGCAGCACCGTTCAGTACAGCGGGATTCGAGTCGGTGAGGTGACACAATTGCGGTTGGACCGAGAGAATCCTAATAAGGTTTGGGCACGTATCCGCGTCTCTGCATCTACTCCGATACGCGAGGATACTCAAGCCCGGCTGACAGTTGCGGGTATTACCGGCACTTCAAATATTCAATTCAGCAGTGGCAGCCAAGACAGCCCGCTATTGGAAGGCAAAGATGGCGATGTTCCTATCATTATTGCCACCCCTTCGCCGATGAGTCAGCTACTGGCTAACGGTGAGAATTTCATGACCAATGCTAATGAAGTGTTGGTGCGCTTGAACCAGTTGCTGGCACCGGATAACCAGCAGCGCCTGATAACGACACTGGATAATCTCGCGCTGGTCACTCAAACCGTGGCTGATCAACGTGGTGATCTTCGTACCCTGTTGCAGCAGTTGGCGCAGGCCAGTAAACAGGCTAATGAGACACTGGCCCAAACTAATCGCCTGCTGCGTAATGCTAACGGCTTAATGGATGGGCAGGGGAAACAACTGGTCAGTGATGCCGCCAAGACCATGGCATCGTTGCAAAATACCAGTACCATCCTCAATAAATTGGTGAGTGAAAATAAAACCTCACTCAATAACGGGATGCAAGGGATGAATGAGCTGGGGCCGGCTGTGGATGAGCTGCGCAGAACATTAGCGACATTACGTGCCGCCGTTTCTCGTTTGGAAGAAAACCCAGCGGCCTTGTTGCGCGGCCGTGAAAGAACACAGGAGTTTACGCCTTAATGCTCTCTCTTAATCTAATGCGCTATGCAGGCCGCCGTGTGTGGCTATTGATGATATCCGGCGGGGCGATACTGCTCTCTGCCTGTACCATTTTACCCTCGGCCCCCGTATCACAAGTTTATCTTCTGCCGGTGCCACCAGCAGTGAGTGCGCCGCGCGCGCAGACAGTAAACTGGTCATTACGGGTTTCACAACCGGCGACGAACCAGTTTCTTAATAGCTCACGCATAGCGGTGCAGCCTCAGGGCCAGGAGATTGCAGTTTATAAAAACTCTCGTTGGAGTGATTCAGCACCGATTCTGGTGCGCAATCGTCTTATTCAGGCGTTCCGTAGTGATGGCCGAATCCGCGCAGTCAGTAGCGATGATGACAGCCTACAGGCTGATGTGGAGTTGAGTGGTGATTTGTCTGCGTTCCAAGGGGTATATCATGTTGGTAGCAGCGAAGTGCTGATCCGCTTTGATGCCCGGCTGGTAAGAATTTCGGACCGTAGGATTATTGCGACCCGCCAGTTTGAAATTCGCCAACCGATAACAGGTAGCGAGATGAATGAGGTGATTCAGGCCTTTGGCCTGGCCAGTGACCAGTTAGCCACCCAAGTGCTCAACTGGACCATGCAGCAGTCTCCTCAGTAGCACGGGTTATCAAACCAGGACAGGCTGCAGCGAGTATATCGCGATAGCTTAGATTTTATTTCAGGCGAGTTGGCAGTAGCTAACTCGCCTTTTTAAATCGGCAGTTTATGGGTTCAGAGAAAGAATCTCGCCCAAGGGGGAAAATATTCTCTTTATTGTTTTGTGACTAGTATCTCATTGGGTGTGGTGCTTATGGTAAATAAATTATTTAAC